>RECT01000059.1 GCA_007693875.1 Spirulina sp. DLM2.Bin59 | reverse complement strand
TCGGGTTCGGGTTCTTCTGCCACGTCCTGATCTGCCCCAGTCTCCCCTTCGGACTCCGCTGCCGGTAATTCTTCCGGCGGTGGCCCATCCCCCTCCTTCCAGGGGGAATCATAGCGATTCCAGGGCAAAATCGGCTTATTGGGCAGGCTTTTACTCAAAACCGTGATATTTTCCGGATCCGGTTCCGGCAGGTCAAATTCTTCCGTATCGGCGGATGACTCCTCCGGGGGGGGAGTGGGGGGCGGGGGAGCTGAATTTTGGGGCATTGTATTCGTCATGTTGATCCTGACTATCAGCGGGGTTGGGGGCAATGACAAAAGGTGTCCAATGATACACCCCATAGTACGAGTCTATCGCAAATCGGCAAAGCCCCGCGATCGCCCTAAAACGGTAGTTGATCCGGCAACATCTGATCCGGCAACATCGGCAGGAAAAAACCAGTGACCACATGACACATAATTAAAAAGGCAATCACCCAAGTGACATAGGCGGCATAGTTTAGGGTTTGGGAAACGTCATCAATGCGCTGCTGATTGGCTTGGTAAGTATGCACCAAATTCACCATCATCCGCAGTTGATATTCTTCCGGCGTAAGGGTTAAGTAGCGTTCTAGGAATTTGTTATCACTGAGATTAGGGCTGATGGCAATTTGGCGGGGTAAAAAAGCGTTAATTAACAGCGTAAAATTCACCAAAAATCCGATGATTTCTGCTAACCCAAACCAACTGGGAATAAACATTAAGCGCGAAATTGTTAAGCTCGTTAATAATGCCCCGTTGACGACAAATAAAATATTTAACTTAGTGGTGAGAATCTGCCCTTGATCCCGCTGTTGAGCCAAAACCGATCGCACGTCCTGGGCGGCAAGGGTAATCGTATTCCAGAGCCGTTGTTTTTTGGGTTTGCCCTCTTCCGGTAGCTCCTCGGGATTAGGGGGAAGATCGGCCCCGGGGGGATTGAGGGGAAGACGAGGGGAGACGGTGTTAGGGGCAGAGTTGACGGACAATGGCGTTGGCGATAGTTTCAGTTCCATTGGAGGCGAGCGGGTGTGAGGATTGGGGTGGGGCAAGGGGTTGCGCCAAAATCTCCCAGTCTCCCGCAAAGAAGGCATCGGGACTGAGAATTTGGTGATGACTATAGGTTTGCAAGCCCTCCAACAGTAAAGGCGTTTCGGCAAAACCCGCCCGTTCAAGGGAGATGATCGGCACACCTAAGCGAATGGCTTCAGAGAAGGTACTGAAACCTGGCTTAGATAGGACTCGATCGCACAGGGGCATAATGTCCACCGGACGATAGCGGCGGTCGGTAATCCGCAACAGGTTAGGAAAATCGGGCGCGTGGCGATCAAAGGTGATGAACTGCCAATGGGGAAAGTCCTTAACTTTATTATAGGGAATTTGTTCCAAACCCAATCCCCCAAAGGTGAGTAAAATGGTCTGCTCGGCCTCTGCCATTAGGCTGAATTTGGCCCGCAATTCCTGCCGATCATACCGGGGCAGATCCCCCGTTAGACCGACATCGGTGATTTCGGCAAAGGCGGCCATGGGTTCATGGAAGGGGAGACGAAAGAGGCGATCGCACTGCCCAAAGCAATCCCCAATCCAATCAGCAAACTCGACAAACTCGCCCCCCCAAGCCCGATAGATAAAATCCCAGCCAAAATTCCCCATCATCCATCCCGGCATCCCTGCGGCTTTGGCGATGGGGGCCGCCAGGGGGGGGATATCGCCCAACACCAGATCCACCGCATTGGTGTGGAGGTATTCCACCTCTTTGGCAATAATTTGGGGGGCGCGATCGCGAATCCGCCGCAACTGGGCTAAGGTTTCCCCCTGATCCATCGTCAAGCTATCCCGCTGCACCACCCCCACATCATAGGCCCGAGGCCGGAGGATAAAATCCCCCGGCAGATAACTCTCCAGCAGCCAGCGGGGGGCCGTGGTGGTGAGGATCAACAACACATCGGGGCAGAGACGTTGAACCGCCGCTGCCACCGTCGTTATCCGGCTTGCATGGCCAAAACCGTGGTTGGTGATTGCGATGTAGAGGGTGGGTCGGGACATAGATCGAGAATGGGGATGAAGACCATCCCCCATGATGGGTTAACCGTGGATGGTGTGAATTTTAAGAAAGTTCGTGCCTTGGGTCATTTGCACCGGGCTACCCCCCAGGATCAGCACCTGATCCCCCGGCTCCGCCAGATCATATTCCTTGAGCACGGCCTCCACCTTTTCCGACAACACTTCCACCGAATCCACTGGCCCCTCAATGAGAATCGGTGTCACCCCCCAAATCAGGTTGAGGCGGTGGTAGACCTTCCGCTCTGTGGTGAGGGCCAAAATCGGTGCATGGGTGCGTTCGGCAGCCACCAGTTTAGCTGTGTAGCCGGTGGAGGTAAAGGCAACGATCCAACGAAGCTTGATGATTTTATCAATGGTATTGAGGGCTTCACTGAGGGCATGGGTGGCGGTTTGTTCAGCAGGGGGGAAGTTGACAAACTCGATCAAGGGTTCAACTTCCTTGGCAATGCGGGCCAACATCTGCACCGCCTGGATGGGATACCGGCCCACCGCTGACTCCCCGGAGAGCATCACCGCATCAGTGCCATCGATGATCGCGTTGGCCACATCGCTGGCTTCGGCGCGGGTGGGTTGGGAGTTGTGGATCATGCTTTCGAGCATTTGGGTGGCGGTGATCACGGGGATGCCTTTTTGGTTACAGGCATGGATGATCCGCTTTTGCAGCATCGGCACTTTTTCCGGGTTCATTTCAACGCCCAAATCCCCCCGGGCCACCATAATCCCATCGCAAAGATTGACCAATTCCTCCAGGTGGGCGATCGCCTGGGGCCGTTCAATTTTGGCCAACACCGGCATATCAGCAGCCCCATGATCGACGAGAAACTTTTTCAACACCTGCACATCTTCCGCCTGACGGACAAAACTGAGGGCAACGAGATCCACCCCCTGCTCCAGGCCAAACAGCAGATCTTGACAGTCCTTCTCTGTCATCGAGGGCATATTCAGGGCCAGATCTGGAAAGTTCACCCCTTTGCGATTTTTTAAAATCCCTCCCCGCATCACCTCCGCATAGACAATATCCCCGTCAATGGCAGTGACACGGAATTCTAATTGGCCATCATCAAGGAGGACACGGGTGCCGGCGATCGCCTCCGCCGCTAAACCCGGATAATCAATGGGAATCGTCACCTCCGCCCGGGCCCTACCCAAGGCTAATGCCCTGGCCCACATCCAAATCCAATTCTCCATTGGTAAAGATTCCACCCGAATCTTCGGCCCTTGCAAATCCTGCAACAGCGCCAGGGGATGATCCAACTCCGCCGCCACCTGGCGTAGGGTTTGAATTGTGGCGGCATGGTCAGCATAACTGCCATGGGAAAAATTGAGGCGAGCCACCCCCATACCGGCTTGGATTAGTTGGCGGATCACCTCCGGGGAACGACTGGCCGGGCCAATGGTGGCCACGATTTTAGTACGATGGGGAAGCAAATGCATAAAGGTTCTAGACAGATAAAATGGTGCATAGTGGGAGAATCCCCCTCTAACTCTAAGCCAGACCTCCCCGACGCGGTTGTTGTCTGCCACACCTTTCGGGCTTGAAAATTTTTCCAACAAAATTGTCCCAATCCATCAGTATCAGGGAGGGATTTGGTACATTCGTTAGACTACCCCTAAAAAGGTTCACTGTAAATTACCAAAAACCATGACCCCAGAATACGTACTGGCCATTGATTTAGGCACGACAGGCAATCGCGCCATTCTTTTCAATGCCGAGGGTGATATTGCTGGCCAAGCCTACAAGGAGTTGCAGCAACATTATCCTGAACCTGGTTGGCTTGAGCATGATGCCGAAGCTATTTGGCGCGATACCCAGATTTTGATGAAGCGGGTGTTAGCGGATCACCACCTGGCGGCGGGCCAGATTGCTGCTATTGGCCTGACGGTGCAGCGGGAAACCTGCCTGGTTTGGGATAAAACCACTGGCAAACCCCTACACCGGGCGATCGTTTGGCAAGATCGCCGTACCACAGGGATGTGTCACCAATTGGAGAAGGCGGGCCATCGAGATTTGATTGAAGATCGCACCGGCCTCGTATTGGATGCCTATTTTTCCGCAACGAAGTTGGCTTGGCTGCGCCATTGGGTAGAAACCCATTGTCCCGAGGTTAATCCCGATCACATTCTTGCCGGAACCATTGACAGTTGGATTCTCTGGAACCTGACGGGGCGGAAAGTCCATGCCACGGATCACAGCAACGCCAGCCGCACGATGTTGATGAATTTGGCCGAAGGGGAATGGGATGAGGATTTGTTAAAGCTTTTCGGCATTCCCCCCCAATGGATGCCGGAGATTCAACCGAGTTTAGGGGAGTTTGGCATGACGGAGCCTTCCCTCTTGGGGGGATCTGTGCCGATTACAGCGATTTTTGGAGATCAACAGGCAGCGCTGTTTGCCCATGGTTGCAATACATCGGGTTTGTTGAAATGTACCTATGGCACGGGTTGTTTTTTGGTGGCGCAAATGGGGTCAACGTTGGTGCGATCGCACCATCAACTCCTCTCTACCGTCGCCTGGACAACAACCGAGGATAATTACTATGCCCTGGAGGGGGCCATGTTCACCACCGGAGCCTGTATTCAATGGCTCCGGGATGGGTTGCAGTTGATTCAATCCGCCACAGAAACCGATGCTTTAGCCCGCTCTGTCCCCAATACCGATGGCGTGTTTTTTGTGCCAGCGTTGAGCGGTTTAGGTGCGCCCCATTGGGATATGAATGCCCGGGCTTCATTCCAGGGGATTACCGGGGGTGTACAGCCGGCCCATATGGTGCGGGCGGTGTTGGAGGCGATCGCCTACCAAGTGAAAGAAGTGGTGGAAGCCATGAACCAAGATGCCAGGGCAGCAAGCGGCACAGTCACCCACATCGAACTCCTCAAGGTAGACGGGGGAGCCTCACAAAATGATTGGTTGATGCAGTTCCAAGCGGACGTGTTAGGGATTCCCGTCGAGCGGCCGGTGATTCTCGATGCCACGGCCCAAGGGGCGGCTTTTGGGGCAGGATTAGCCCAGGGTTTTTGGCAAAGTTATGAAGACCTCATCGCCCATCGCCGCGTTGACCGCACCTTTGAACCGGGGGCAGGTCAACAGTCGGCCCAGGGCAATTTCAGCCAATGGCAAAAAGCGGTCAGCCGTGCCAAGGATTGGATTGAGGACTAAGCCCTTAGTGACCCGCTAACACTGGTTCCTGTGCAGCCATGGGGGCCGGGGCTGTTGCCCCCTGACGACAGAAAATTTCGGCGGAATTGTTGGGACTTTCAATTAACTTAACCCGATCCAATGTCACCCCCAAAGCCGCCAGAGGGGCCACCAGGGTTTGGGCCACATAGAGGGCAATATTTTCTGCGGTGGGGACAACCTCAGCAAAATAGGGAATATCTTTATTCAGGAACGTGTGATCCATCGGCTCCACGATCAGATCATCCACCAGGTTTTGAAATTCCACCAAATCGACAATCATGCCGGTGCGGGGGTCGATTTCGCCGGCAACGCTCACCTCAAGGTGATAGTTATGGCCATGGCCATTGGGGCGGGCGCATTTGCCGTAAATCGCCACATTTTCGTCAAAATCAAGGCTATCGAGGGCGAGGCGGTGGGCAGCACTAAAATGGGTGCTAATCGTCAATGTGGCTTCCATGGCATTTCCAGAGTAATTGGCCCAGAGTTCTGGGTGTTCAAAAAGTTGGATATTGACTAACGGCAGGTGGGGTGCGAGGCGCTGCCAGATGACGCGGGCAACATTTTCCGTCGTGGGCAGCGTTTGTTCAAACTCCGGCCAAGCCGTGTTGAGGTAACTAAAGTTGAGGTCATCAATAACAGCGGTGCGGATCGCCCGTTTCACATCGGAAAGATTCTGCACCATGCCGTACTGATCTAAATCCCCCTCTAGGGATACAAAGAGGGTGTAGTTATGGCCATGGCCGGGGAAACGGCTACAGGCTCCAAAGTTCGCCAGGTTTTCCGCCTCACTCCATTCCGGCAGCCAATACCGATGGCTGGCCGCAAATTGAGCGCGACGGTGGATGATACATTTCATGGGGAGTAAAAATCAAAGTTTTGTGAAGGCGCACTTCCTAGGATACCAAGTTCAGCTATTCCGGGGGAGATCCCGCCGTCGCTGGGAAAAATACGCCAAGCTCACCGCGCTTAATACCAACACCCAACTCAACCCATCCCCCCGCTGACCGTAGAGGGTTTGGGTTTGTCGTCGTTCAATGGTGGCGGCGTGGAGTTCGTAGGTATTAATGCCAGAGATCCACAGGGTTTCACCGTGGGGGGTGACGATCGCTGAATAGCCGGTATTGGTGGCCCGCAGGGCCCAGCGATCCAATTCGATCGCCCGCATCACATCAAGGGCATGGTGTTGGGCAGGCATGGCGGGGCTGTAGTGGGCATTATTCGACGCGGTGAGGATAAATTCCCCCCCGGCGGCGGCTTGGCGTTGAAAATGGCGAGGAAAGGCGGATTCATAGCAAATGCCCACGATGGCCCGCCCCAAGGGGGTATCAAAAATCTGATCCGGGGAACCGGCGGCTAGATGGGCATCGAGGGGGGAAAGGCGGTTAATCACGCCCCCTAAAAGAGATTGAAAGGGGATATATTCCCCCAGGGGAACCAGTTTTACTTTGTCATAGCGGCTATAGAGTTCCGCCGCGCCGGTAATGGTGAAGAGGCTATTGGTGTAACTGGTTCCTGTTTGCCCAAAGGCCCCCAACCACACCGGCACACCCTGCCGCTGGACAGCTTGGTAAAAAGGATGGTGATTTTGCACCAGTTCCTGCCAAGGAAAAGGTAGGGCCGTTTCTGGGGTGAGGATCACCTCTACCCCCTGTTGGGCAAGGATTTCGTAGCCGCTGGTATAACCGGCGATCGCCCGCCGCCAACCCTTGGGATAAAGCTTAATTTCGTTGGGGATATTGCCCTGAATCAGGCCCACCCTTAAGGGTTCACCGGGGCTCAGGGGTTGCTGACTCCAGATGGCCCCTAGGGTATGGGTGAAGATCAGCAGGGCGATCGCCCCCCCGGCCCAGAACCGGGGTTTAGGGGTGAGGAAGGCTTGGGCGATCGCCCCATTTACCACCATGAGCAAAAATGTCACCGTCGTCGGCCCAGAAATGCGCCCCCAATGGAGGAGGGCTAAGTTGCCCGGACTCTGGGTATAGGCCAGGGACGACCACCACAGCGGCCCCAATTGCCAAATCGCTTCAAGGCTACACCACAGCGCCGCCCCAAACAGCAAATTTTGCCAGCCCACCTTGGGCGCAAATCGCCCCAGACATTCCCCCCAAACC
>RECT01000147.1 GCA_007693875.1 Spirulina sp. DLM2.Bin59 | reverse complement strand
AGTAGAGAGTCAAAGAGGATGGGGAGGCTGTGGTGATTGATTGGCACTCACCTACACCCATTCCTATGCTTCCCACGAAGCGACAACGGGCATCGAGTACGATTTTAGCGAAGTTGATTTTTTTGAATGGGCCAAGGCTCCCAGTGCCCTGTGGTTAAATCTCTTAGCCGTTGGGGTGATTGTCACCACGATCAGTGCCATGGCCCCCGCCCAGGCCGCCCAAGTGAACACCCCCAGCGGCCGCTGCCTCCATGCCCGGACTGGCCCCTCGGTACAGGGGGCGATCGTCACCTGTGTTCGCGATGGAGCCACCCTCAAGCCCGTCGTAGAGGTCAAAGGGGACTGGCTCAAACTCTCCAGCGGTCGCTGGGTCTATGGCCCCTACACCACCCATAACCGCGCCACCCCCGTTGCCACCGGCAACCGCCTCCGCAAGGTCAACACCCCCAAAAATGGCTGTCTCAACGCCCGCGTTGGCCCCGGCATCCAACATGCCTCGGCCATGTGTGTCCGCAACGGTGCAGCCTTGAAAACCGTCACCCAAGTCCAAGGGGATTGGCTCCAACTGGCCAGCGGTCGCTGGGTCTATGGCCCCTACACCGCCCCCATCCAAGCCGCGCCTGTGGCCCAAGGTACTGGCGGCCGTAGCGTCATCCTGATGGGAACCCGTGGCGATGCGGTGAAAGCAGTGCAAGCTAAGTTAGTGGAACTGAAATATGGCATCGGCCCCGGTGGCGTAGATGGCATCTATGGCCCCGATACAAAGCAAGCGGTGGAAGCCTTCCAAAAAGCCAATGGTTTAACCGTAGATGGCATCGTTGGCCCCGCCACCAAACAACGGTTAGGCGTATAACCGGCAGTTTTTGGCATTGTACCCATAGCCCAAGGCGCAGCGAATCCTGACAAAAACCCTGAACAACAACTGTTCAGGGTTTTTGTCATTTTAATCCCCCTGCAACGCCTGAACTTCTGCCACGGTGAGGCCGGTGAGGGTGGCGATCGCCTCTATCTCCATTTGCCCCAAAAGTTGCCGGGCGATCTCCCGCTTGCTCTCCTTATATCCCTCCTCTCGACCTTCAGCCCGACCTTCAGCCCGACCTTCCTCTAAACCTTCCCTCCGACTGAGATTGAGTGATCCCTGTTGATCATAGATAAACATCTCCTGCCGCTCAATGGCTTCAATTTCTGCTCGGCTTAGATGAGCACGGTTGGCAATTTCAAAGGCTTGATTGAACTCAGGAATATCCTCCATATTGGTGGGAATAGCATCGAACAATTCTGCCTCTTTCATAAAGGCAATCCATTTCTCCGTGAGCGTTTCCAGTTCAGCCACCGGTTTATTAAATTTGGGGAGTTCGATAAAAATCAATTCAATGGTTCGGTCAGGATGCTTGTAGTGGGTGGTGACTTCTTGAAACTGGAAGCGTGAGAGATAATGGTCATACCCAGGGAACATTTGAAAATTCGCCACCGTAACGGCAATGACGGGCTTGAGCATACTGTAGCCCTCTTTTCGCTTCAGTTGAAAGGCATAGGTTTTTGCTGCGTTAAAGATCACCCTTTTGCCAAATGACTCAACATTGAGAACCTGCATTTCAATAATGACAATCGTGCCATTATCGAGGCGGGCTTTTACGTCGAGAGAGCTATCTTTTAAGCCTTCTACTTTGGGGGGAAGATTGGGGTTGATAATTTCTAAATCTTGAATGGTGGCGTGACCTTCATAGATCAAGGCATTGAGAAAGCTGATTAAAATATCTTTGCTTTGATCAGAGCCAAAAATCTTTTTAAAGGCATAGTCGGTGGTCGGGTTAATGAATTCCATAGGGAGTAAGGCAGAGCAAATGAACTGATAGAAGCTGTTTTAAGTTTAACCAAGACCATCAAGGTTCAGCAAGGGATGGGCAACCCCTAGCATGGGGGAACGAGTTATGATAAGGAAACTTGAAGTTTTGTAAAGATGTGCCGTGCTCAATCCCCTTCCCTGTGTCAGTCAAGATCCATGGCATCCCCTGGAACCCCTCTGGACGGGGGATGTTGAGGTGATTCAGGCGGGCCTGCCCCATGACCAACTGGCCCCGGCTTGGCAAATCCTCCTGCTTGGGGATGGTTCCCCCACCCGCCATCTTAAATTGCTAACCAGGGAGGCGATCGCCGTCGATGTCATTGATATGTCCCTCATTGGCATGGATAACGACCAAGCCCCCCGCCATATTCAATCCGTTCCCGGCCCCCGGTTGCGCCGTCAGGTGTGGCTGCGCACCGCATCGGGGCAACGGTTAGCCTATGCCGCTTCCTGGTGGGATGCTAGCCATGTGGATGAATATCTCCAAAACCGATCGCTCCCCATCTGGGATAACCTTTCCCGGCTCCATAGTGAACTTTATCGAGATATTCAAGGGCTGTACTATGGCCCCTCTGATGCCCTGGCGGCGGCCTTTGGGGAGGCGGGGCCGTTTTGGGGTCGCCATTACCTGTTTTGGCACAACGGCCAGCCCTTGACGCTGATTTATGAAGTGTTTTCCCCCTATTTGCAGCGGTATTTAGGGCCAATGCAGTATCCCACAGAGTTGCGATCGCCCCCCCTGAACCGATAAGATACGAGATCGTGACTGATTACGGATAAGCATAACTATGGCAAAGCGCGTACAGGTGGTTTTAAATAAAAATGTGACGAAACTGGGGCAAAATGGCGATGTGGTCGAAGTCGCCCCTGGTTATGCTCGCAACTATCTCTTTCCCCAAGGTTTCGCCATCCCCGCCTCCCCTGGGGTGTTAAAAATGGTGGAGCAGCGGCGAGAAAAAGAACGCCAGCGGTTACTGGAGATCAAGAAACAGGCAGAAGCGCAAAAGGTGGCCCTCTCCACCGTGGGCCGGCTGCGGATCACCAAACAGGCCGGGGAAGGCAATGCAATTTTTGGGACTGTCACCAGCCAAGATATTGCCGATTTAATCCTCCAACAGGCGGGCCAAGAAATCGACAAACGCAATATCACGCTGCCAGAAATCAACCAACTGGGCAATTACCAAGTGGAAATCAAACTCCATGCGGAAGTAACCGCCCTCGTTGATATTGAGGTGGCCCCCCAATAAATCCCGGAGGATTACCGATCCCCTTCCCTCACCTGATTGACAGGTGGGGGAATTTTTTCAGCAAGGTTGGTACAATAGCCGGGATCAGGAGCCACTACGCTATCCCCTTAACACCATGCACATTTTGCACGGCACTTGGATCCCCGACCCTAAACCATCCTTTGTTCAAGAGGGTGAATTTTGCCTCTGGGTTGAAACGCAGCACCCTCCCGCCCGCACTCGCAAGCAACCGGGAAACCATCTCCAAGGTAGCGACTTGATCGACCTTTTACAGCAGACCTTGGGGCTGCCGTTAATGTCGTCTCCCAAGCCCACCACTGCGATTCAAACCCAATATTTTCTGCTACCCACCAGTGAGGATGGGTACGCTAGCGGCGATCGCCCCCTCCCCTCACCGGAATTAGCCCGCTACATGGAGCAGGAGCAACCGGAGCAGTTTATCCTTGCCCCTTGGGAGATTGAAACCTATCCGATCCGGTTGATTAAAAATTACAATGTTAAGGGCAATCCGGTGGTGCGGGTACTCAATGACCTCCATTTTATTGCCCTCTATGGGTTAGCGGATGTGCAATTGGGGTCTGATCTATGGTTTTGGTATCACTGCACCCAAGCCCTCAAACAGGCCCTTTTTGAAGAGCAATATATTCCAGCTTTGACCTACCGGGAAGCCTCGCTCCAGGGCAAAAGAACCCTCAGCCAAGCCATTGAAATCTATGGAGGTTGGGAATGGAGTGGCGATCGCTATCCGGCCTTGATGGCAGAATTGAGCGCGAGGATGCCGCTGATCTGTACGGCGGGTTTTGCGGAAAAACCCCAAGGGCTACAACTCCACGATCGCCCCACCCTCCTGCACCATTTTGCCGAAACCTGGCTCAACGATATTCTAACCAACACCCCCATCCCCCAAGCCTTTGCCAAAACCCTCGATAATTCCCTCATTGCGGACTGTTTAACGCCCCAATATAAAGAGGGAAATGTTAAAAATCTTGAGCAATATCAACAGTGGCAACTTTGGCGCGATCGCCTCACCCAAAGCCATCAAGCTGCGGGCTTCACCCTCGGGTTTCAACTGGAGGAACCCCCTAAGCCTGAAGATCCTTGGTCTTTAAAATTTCAAGTCGCTGCCAAAGATGATCTTTCCCTGCGGATTAATTTATTGGACTATTGGCGACTCAAAACCAGCCAACAGCAAACCCTTCAGAAAAAATTTGGTGATGATTTTGAAAAACACCTGTTGTTAAATCTCGGTTACGCCGCCCGTATGTATTCTGAAATTTGGCGGGGATTAGATACCGATGAACCCGTAGGTTTAGCATTGTCCCTAGAGGAGGCTTTTAACTTCCTGAAGGAAACGGCTTGGGTTTTAGAAAGTGCCGGTTATCGGGTGATTGTACCGGCCTGGTGGACTCCCCAAGGGCGACAGCGGGCAAAGGTGCGTCTGCGGGCATTGGGGAAATCCGGTTCTAGTCAAAAAAGTGGTAAACCGGGCTATTTTTCAATGCAAACCTTGGTGCAGTATAACTATGAATTAGCGATTGGGGATCAGCCTATTTCGGAAGCTGAATGGCAGGAGTTGGTGAATTTAAAAACGCCGTTAGTCCAGTTTCGTGGCCAATGGATTGAATTAGATCCGCAAAAAATGGCGGATATGCTGAACTTTTGGAAAACCCACCAAGCGGAAAATCCAGAGATGAGTTTACTGGATTTTATGCAGTTGACGGCCAATGCCGATGAAGAGATTGAGGTGGATTGCGATCGCGATAGCTTCCTCGGTGAGATGATGGGGCGGTTACAGGATAAGAGCCGCATTGAGGCGATCGCCGACCCCGCCAATTTTTCCGGAACCCTGCGGGAATATCAACAGCGGGGGGTGGCGTGGTTGCAATACCTAGAACAGTTGGGGTTAAACGGTTGTTTAGCCGATGATATGGGGTTGGGGAAAACCATTCAGGTGATTGCCCGTTTGGTGCAGGAGCGGGAGTTAGCCGCAGCGGTGGATCAGCGGGTCGGGCCCACGCTATTAATTGCCCCCACCTCTGTAGTCACGAACTGGCAGCGGGAAATTGCCAAATTTGCCCCCCAACTGCAAACCATTCTCCACCATGGGAGCGATCGCCCGAAAACTACCGCTGAATTTCAAGCCCATTGTGCCGCCTGTGATCTGTTGATCACCTCCTATAGTTTGGCCCGCAAAGATGTCAAACTCCTCAGTAGTTTATCCTGGCATCGCATCGTTATTGATGAAGCCCAAAACATCAAAAATCCCAAAGCCAATCAAACCAAGGCAATTTTAAAGTTGGCCGCCCAAAGTCGTTTAGCCCTCACCGGCACACCCATTGAAAACCGGCTGATGGATTTGTGGTCGATTTTCAATTTTCTCAATCCCGGCTATCTCGGTACACAGGCCCAGTTCCGCCGCAACTTTGAACTGCCTATCCAAAAAGAAAACAATCCCCTCCAATCGAATATTCTCAAAAAGTTAGTGGAGCCGTTTATTTTGCGGCGGGTGAAAACCGATCAAAATATTATTAAAGACCTGCCGGATAAAGTTGAGCAAAAATTATTTTGCAACCTCACCCCGGAACAAGCTTCCCTCTATGCAGCGGTCGTTAAGGATGTGGAAACTCAACTCGAAGATGTCGAAGGGATTCAGCGCAAAGGGCTGATTTTATCCACCCTCTTGCGCCTCAAGCAAATTTGTAATCATCCCCGCCAGTTTTTACAGGATGAAAGCCCTTTTACCCCGGAGCGATCGCACAAACTGGAGCGGTTAATGGAAATTATCGAGGAAATCATTGCCGAAGGAGAAAGTCTGCTGATTTTTAGCCAATTCCGCGAAATTACTGAAGCTCTCAATCAATACCTGCGGAGTCACTGCCATTACAATACCTATCTTCTCCATGGCGGGACAACGGTGAAGAAGCGGGAGCAGATGATTGCAGCGTTTCAAGATCCCGACACAGAGCCTTCCATTTTCATTCTTTCCATTAAAGCTGGGGGGGTGGGGATTACGCTCACGAAAGCCAATCATGTGTTTCATTTTGATCGCTGGTGGAATCCGGCGGTGGAAGATCAAGCCACCGATCGCGCCTTTCGCATTGGCCAAAAACGTAATGTCTTTGTCCATAAGTTTGTCACCATTGGCACATTAGAGGAGCGCATTGATCAAATGATTGAGGATAAAAAGAAGTTGGCTGGTTCAATTATTGGCTCCGATGAATCTTGGTTAACGGAGTTGGATAATGATGCATTTCGTCAACTGATTGCCCTGAATAAAAATGCAATTTTGTAACCGCAGGAGGAACCATGAGCAATATGAGTCGAACTTGGTGGGGACAGCGGTTTTTGACCGCCTTGGAATCTTTTTGCGATCGCAATCGGCTCCAACGGGGGCGAGCCTACGCCAACAATGGCAGAATTACCCATACTGAAATTGACAGTGGCTTTATTTTTGCCCAGGTGCGTGGCTCGATCAATCACTATTTCGGCGTTTATGAGGAACCCCTCTATAACGTCATCATTGATCTACCGCAAATTAATAGCCAACAGTGGGCGGCAGTGATTGAGGCGATCGCCGCCAAAGCCGGTTTAATTTCGCGGCTGCTCCTCAAGGAAATGCCCGATGATATTGAATCAGTGTTTGACGTGGTAGGGGTTCAGCTCCTGCCCACGGGTTGGGAGGATTTTGCCACCCGCTGCTCCTGCCCAGACTATGCCAACCCCTGTAAGCATATTGCCGGGGTCTGCTACTTTTTGGCCGCGAAGTTAGATCATGACCCCTTCCTCTTGTTTGAGTTGCGGGGACTGCCCCGTGAGTCCCTCTATGCAGAATTGGCAAAATCTTCCCTGGGCCAAGCTTTAGTGGCGGAATTACAACAGGAGGAGCGATCGCCCCAGGTGGCAACATCCTACTATACCCGCCCTGAACGGGTTTCCCTGGATAATCTGGGCAGTTTGCGGGACTTTTGGCAGGGTCCCCATCCCTTCCCCACCACCGTCGAACCCGCCACGCCACCGCCGATCTCGGCAATCTTGATCAAAAAAATGGGCGACAATCCCGCCTTTTGGGAACGGGATAACTCATTCATTGACGTGATGGCGGAACTGTACGAACGGGTACGGACGAAAAATAAAGATTTGTTCTAGGGGCGAACGGTGAGCCGCGACAGCGTACCCATCGCCCCCTGAGCCAAGTTTTTATTGTTTTCGAGACATTTACAAAATTTTATATTAGGATTAGGGGTTATATTATTTTTATAAAAATTGCCGGGAAAACCCCATCCCCTTGTGGGTGGGGATGAGAGGCA
>RECT01000060.1 GCA_007693875.1 Spirulina sp. DLM2.Bin59 | reverse complement strand
GGTGAGGTAGCGATCGACGATCAGACGGATGCCCCGCCGGGAAAGGCGTTGACCGCCGGCCCGATTGCCCACGGCAATAAATAGGGGGGTGGATGGGATGAATTTTTCCCCTTGGTTGCGGCGGGTTTGGAGATAGTCCATGAGAATTTGGCCGATTTCTGGGGTGAGGGGGACAATCCGGATGTTCCGTTTCCCCTCGACGCGAATCCCCAGGTGTTGCCCCTGTTGGATGACGTTGCTGACATTGGCGCGATGGAGTTCGACGGTGCGGGGGCCTTCCAGGGCCATGATGGCGAGAAGGGCGCGATCGCGCTGCGTCTGCAACAAGCGCACCGGATCATGATCCCCCACCCCTTGGGGAATACTGGCCAGGAGTTTTTCCACCTCAGCTTTTTCTAAAAATGTGATCCGCTCCGCAGGGTCGCGCTTTTCCCGGGGGGGCTTCACCCCAAGGGCAGGATTGATGGGGAGAAGGCGATGCTCCACAGCGGCCTGATAAAATCGGCGCACCACCGAGAGCTTGAGGGCAATGGTGGCGGGTTTAAACCGCCGCACATTGATCAACCAATGGCGATAACGCTTGATGTCGTTTTTGTCCAGTTGGGCGGGATCGAGATCGTGGCGATCGCACCACTTTAAAAACTGCTCCACCTGCCGCCGATAGGTTTGCAACGTATCCGTAGCGGCATCCCCCGCACTAACATCAATGCTTAAAAAATCCGCAAAGGCCAGTAAGAGGGCATCGCGGCTGACCAGGGCGGTTTCTGGTTGGGGTTGTAAAGGGTTAGGCATCCAGACCGAGTAAATCCTTGAGATAGATCGTGGCTTCCTCAGGGGAAAAGAGCAACGCCTCACCATTGCGGAGCAATTCATACTGGCTCCCATGGTAGCCATGGCCGACAATCAAACCTTTTTCCAGCGCAGCATTGCCCAGTTCCGTCAATTGATTGACAGCCTGGAAAGCGATTTCATAGTCTAGTTGTTGTTGCAGGTCGTCGGTGTCCATGGCGATTGAAGCAAATTTGCCCCATCCTAACACCCCCCTATGGAATATCGCCCCCTTGGCCGCAGTGATCTACGGGTTTCGGCAATCTGTTTAGGCACAATGACCTATGGCCAGCAAAATACCGTTCAGGAAGCCCATGAGCAGTTAGATTATGCCGTTGACCAAGGGATTAATTTCATTGATACGGCGGAAATGTACCCTGTACCAGCACGGGCGGAAACCCAGGGGAGAACGGAGGCCTACATCGGTTCTTGGCTGGCAAAGCAGGAACGCGATCGCCTGATCATCGCCACCAAAGCCGCCGGGCCGGGGCCCCACATGGCTTGGATGCGGGGGGGCGATCGCAACTTAAATCGCACCAACTTAGAGCAGGCCGTTAACGACAGCCTCCAACGGCTCCAAACCGACTACATCGACCTCTACCAACTCCATTGGCCCGATCGCTACGTTGCCCTCTTCGGTGCGCCCAACTACGACCCCCAACAGGAGCGGGAAACCGTCCCCATTGCGGAACAGTTACAAGTCTTGGCGGATTTGGTGACGGCGGGGAAAATTCGTTATATCGGGTTGAGCAACGAAACCCCTTGGGGGGTGAGTCAGTTTTGCCACATTGCCGAGCAGTTAAACCTGCCCCGCATCGTTGCGATCCAAAACGCCTACAGCCTCACCAATCGCGTTTTTGACATTCATTTAGCAGAAACCTGCCACCGGGAACAGATCGGCCTGTTGGCCTATAGCCCCCTCGCCTTCGGGTTCCTCACTGGCAAACACCGCAACGGCCCCGCCCCCAACAGTCGCCTCGCCCTCTTCCCTGGCTTTGATCGCCGCTATCAAAAACCCAATCTCGCCGAAGCAGTGGCCGCCTATGGGGAAATCGCCCACCGCTATGGTTTGACGTTAACGCAATTGGCTTTAGGGTTTGTTCAGTCCCGCTGGTGTGTCACCAGTACGATTATCGGTGTAACAAATTTAACCCAATTACGGGAAAATATCGCCACTGCAACCATCAAACTCACCCCAGAAATGATTGCAGACATCGAAACCGTCCATCACCGCTACCCCAACCCCACCCCTTAAGATCACCCTTTCCCCAGGAGCAAAAAATTTTTTCGCCCCTACTGAACCCGCTGATCCTGGTATAATCAGCATAGCCGCGATACCGGCAGAATCTTAAGCCACTGAGCGCAAGAAACTGCCCCCAAGGGCGGCGATGGGCGAGTTTGTCTTTCCATGGAATTATGGAAACCCCACTCGGTGCCTTGTTCGCCCAAACTAGGGCAAACACCAGAGGCGCGATCGCGTTGTGGTTCAGATTCACTCCATTCAGCATAAACCCAGATTTTTCTAGGAGCATTAAATATGCCATTTACCATTGAATCCGCTCGCGGAATTTTCCCGAATACCCTCACTGCCGATATGGTTCCCGCGACGATTGCGCGGTTTAATCAACTCAGTGCTGAAGATCAATTAGCCTTAATTTGGTTTGCCTATCTGGAGATGGGAAAAAGTATTACCGTTGCGGCTCCCGGTGCGGCCAATATGCAGTTTGCTGAATCGACGTTGAACGAGATTCGTCAAATGACCACCCTGGAACAAACCCAGGTGATGTGCGATCTCACCAATCGTGCCGATACCCCCATTTGCCGCACCTATGCCATTTGGTCAGTGAATATCAAACTGGGTTTTTGGTATCGCCTTGGGGAATGGATGGATCAAGGCATTGTGGCTCCGATTCCCAAGGATTATAAACTTTCCGCCAATGCTTCCGCTGTTCTCCAAACAATTCGGAGTTTAGATCCCGGTCAACAGATTACTGTTCTGCGCAACACTGTGGTTGATATGGGCTATGACACCAGCAAACTGGGCAGCTATACCCCAGTGAGTGAACCGGTGGAACCGCCTAAGGAAATGTCCCAGCGGACGAGGGTGAAAATTGAAGGCATTGATAATCCTGTCATTCTCACCTATATGGACAATATGAATGCGAATGACTTCGATGCCAATATTAAATTGTTCCTGCCGGATGGGGCATTACAACCCCCGTTTGAAAAGCCGATTGTTGGCACTGATGCGATCTTGCGCTTTTTCAAAGAAGAATGCCAAAATCTGCAATTGCTCCCTGAGCGCGGCGTTTCTGAACCCGCAGAAAATGGCTATACCCAGGTCAAAGTCACCGGCAAAGTGCAAACCCCTTGGTTTGGGGCTAGCGTGGGCATGAATATGGCCTGGCGGTTTTTATTGGATTCCCAAAACAAAATCTTTTTTGTGGCGATCGATCTCTTGGCTTCACCCCAGGAATTGCTGAACTTGGTGCGTTAATTCGCTCTGTTGTTGGCGATTCTAGCTCCATCGTAAAGTAAGCCCTCACCCCCAACCCCTCTCCCCAGGAGGGGGGTAGGGAAGTCCATGAATCCTTCAGGATTGCGATCGGCTTTTTGGTATGACTCTGGGGCGATCGCCCCTTAACCGGAAGCCTAGTTTTTTTGCCATCACTTGAGGAGATTAAAATTAAACATTCTAACCATGCCCCAAACAAATCACCCAGTAGAGCAGCAGTGGTCATCTGCTGAGCAAGAGATTGCCCGTCAAGCTTGCGATCGCGCCCGTGAACGGGAGATGACCGCCCTGCTGACCTATGTGCGAGAAACCGCCGGGGCGATCGCCTCCATGGAAACGCTTTGGAAATTACATGATTTCTTAAGTGCGCGGCGACATGATTTAGACAGCAAATATGCTGAAGATCAATATGATGCGATGATCTTTTTATTCGCTCGATTAATCAAAGAAGGCTGGTTAAGCCTTGAGGATCTGGCAGGCTTAGAAGCCAGCAAACTCACCAAAATTTCAGCACTGACAAGGTTATAGGCAATGCCAAAGGAGGCGATGTTCAATCGGTGGCGTATCATAGGGGCGATGCCTTTCAACCGAATGCCCCATGGCTGAACTTTTGGCCCTCAGCTTTCTCCTTGACCCTGACCATCCCGCCTACCAGGTTCGACCCGGCCAAGGCTACGATGGCGTAGTCCGGCTCACCATTAACGGCACACGCACTTGCACTGGCGCACTCCTCACCAGCGGCCGCCATATCCTCACCGCCGCCCAATGTTTTGAAACCCAAACCCCCGGCCCCCCCACCCTTCAGCCCAACCCCAACAGCGTTCAGATTACGTTTGAATTGCCCCGTGGTTTGGTGGGCCGCACCGCTGCCGCCATCCATGTTCATCCCCAATGGGATAACAGCATCCACCACAATGCAAATCTGGCGATTATCGAATTAGCCCAAGCTGCCCCCGCTGAGGCCGATCGCTACCCCATCTATCGCGGCCAAGATGAATTGAGCGAAATTAATCAAGTTTTTACCCGTGTGGGTTATGGCCTACCAGGGGACGGAGCCAGCGGCGCAGACCCCAACGGCAGCCATCAACGGCGCATCGGGGGCAACCGTTACGATGCCTTTGGGGATCTCCTGGAACGCCCCCCCCAAGGTTTCCAAGCCGATGCCACGTTGGGAAATATCACCGCTCAAACCCAATTGCTTTATGATTTTGATGCCTTTACCCGCACGCGGGATGCCTTGGGGCAGGAATATGGCCTCCATGATTTGGGGGTGTTGCGCCAAATTATTGGCTTTAGTGCTGCCGAGCGGGGCGTTCCCCCCCTCATTGAGCGGGAATTACCCCCCAACCCCCAACGGTTTGAAGCTATCCCCATTTCCCCTCAACCCCGCTCTGCTAATCCTGCTCACCCCTTTATTATTCCCTGGGAATCGGGGGCGACCAAAGGGGATGAAGGGAGTCCCGCCTTTATTGATGGCCGCATTGCTGGAATTGCTTCCCATGGTGTTGCCCCCCGCACGCCGGGCATTAATATGAGCGAGGGCATTAATGGCAGTGTCGGGGAATATTTCCTGGATACGCGAGTTTCTGCCTATGCCGATTTTATTGATCAAATTTTGCAACAAACTAGCCCGATCCCGGATCAAAGCGGGATGATTTTCGGGTTAATCATTGGAACTGTCGCCCTCCTCCGCATATTCCAACGTTTCAACCAACGCCTTTAACTGCCCTAATCGGTCAAATGGTCAACCGAACAAAGGGAAAACTCCAATGGAGAAAAAACATCGTCACCCCCTCAACTTGCCAATACTCTCAATCCCAAACTCGTTTGAGGCTGAGGGTGAAACCCGGCAACACAGTCTCTCCTGACAATCGGCTCGGATTTTCCAGCACCTCCACCCCTTGCCCCGGACGGTAAACCTCCACTCGTTTGTGTTTGGGATCAATAAGCCACCCCAACTTTGCGCCATTCTCGATATATTCCGCCATCTTGAGCTGGAGGTCTTTGAGGGTGTCGCTTTTGGAGCGCAATTCTACCACAAAGTCTGGACACAATGGGATAAACCCCTCCTGCTGTTCTTGGGTCAGAGCATCCCACCGCGCCTGGCTAACCCAAGCTGCATCGGGGGAGCGGTTTGCGCCATTGGGGAGTTCAAAGCCAGTGGAGGAGTCGAAGGCTGCGCCAAGCGTTTCGTTCTCTTCAAACCAGACACTCAATTGTCCCGTAATGCTGAGATTACGCTTGCCAGTCTTGCCGCCTGTGGGGGGGTTCACAATTAGTTCTCCGGTTGCAGTGCGTTCCAGTCGTAGCTTACGGTTGGCAGCAGCGAGGGCAGCAAACTGCTCGGTGGTGACTCGGAGAGCAATTTGCTCAGGGAGTTGGAGAGATAACAGTTCAGGACAACCTCGTACCATCATTCACCTCAAACGACTGGATTCCTCCTCTATTTTATGAGGCACTGGCTGGTTAAAGTAGGACGATTTTTGAAAGATCCTCTGTACAAGGGCTTCGGTCAACGAAAAACCAGTTATCCCACTTTAAGAGACCAGTGCCTTCTCTATTCATCAGTCAGCGATCGCTGTTGGCTTGAAAATCGCCGAATTCTGCTTTGAATTTCCTCTATGATCCTGTCCACTTCTGTCAGGTCACTGGGTAGGAGATGGGCAGACAGGATTTTTAGCAGGTTCTCAAGATCGACTGAATAGTTCAACAGGAGGAGAAGAATGTCGTTTTCGTAAATACTGGCTCGACTAAATTGCCCCTGTCGATAAAGAGACGGTAGGGCATAGCATTTCAGCAGCACAAGTCCTTCTACTGTGGCACACCGAATGATGCGATCGCCAAATTGTCTATCTATCGCAAATTTTTCTAAAACTTCTTGGAATAGCTCATTTTGGGTCAACAAAATATCAACCTGTAATTGGTCAAATAAGCCCCGTATAAAATGATTATTTTCATCATTGATGACTACTTCGGGCAGAACATCCAAATCCGAGGGAGCCAGAATCAAGTTAATGTCTTGAGTATTGCGACCTTCCACATAGCTCAGGAGGGCGACTCCTCCAACCAATAAGTAATTGATATTTCTGTCAGCCAATGTGTTAAAAAGCAATTCAACCGTTTGAAAAAAAGCGTCTCGTTCAGGCATTGCCTTTGACCAGTTTTTTACATCAAATAAGATACCATTACTAATGATTTCCCCAATCGCTGCTGTCATTGCTTTCTCTCTGTAACATTACCCTTCTAGAACTTATGCGTACCTATCCCTTTTCGGTTTCCCTCGGCACTGGTCTCTTAAGGTTGGATAACTGGTTTTTCGTTGACTGAAGCCCTTGTACAGAGGACTTTTCAGTAATTATCCCACTTTAACAAGCCAGTGCCCCACTTCCCCCTAAACCAACCTATTCAAAGCCGGAACCGTCAGCCAACGCCGTTCTTCGTGGGATTGGTGGGTGAGATCCATCAGGCATTGGGAATAAACCCCTTCAACTAAACTGGGGGCGGCATTTTGGCCCCTAGTGATGCAATCCACCCAATGATCCACGACGCGGATAAAGGGGGCCAGGCGGCCATCGGTGAAGGCTTGGGGGAAGGCGAGGCGTTTGGGAATCTCCTGCTCCGTCAAGGTTTGGCCGGCGGCGGCTGTCCACAGGCGGAAACCATGGACATAATCTTTGAGATTATCACTGCCTAAAATTAGCGTCCCCTCATCGCCATAGACCTCCAACCAATGGCCCCGCCCTTGGTAGGTGACGGAACTGAGGGTAATTTGTACCGGTGTGCCGTCGGCCAATTCCAGCCAAATCAGGGCCGTATCATCAGCATCGACGGGTTTTAACTGGTTATTAGCCTGGGGATCGGGCCGTTGGGGAATGGCGCAACTGAGTTGCCCCGAGAGCGATCGCACCTCCCCAAACAGCCAATAAATCATGTCAAAGGCATGGGAGCCGATCGCCCCCAATGCGCCCCCCCCTTGGTCTTTGCGGGCATACCAATTCCAGGGCCGACTGGGATCGGCACGACTCACCACCAGCCAATCCATTTTAATCAGCCGGGGTTTACCCACCATCCCCG
>RECT01000303.1 GCA_007693875.1 Spirulina sp. DLM2.Bin59 | reverse complement strand
ACGGAAAATTCACCGATAATGGAGCGAATGGCTAAAACATCATCACCGTTGTGAGTAATCCTGCTTCAGGGGCAATCCCCCTCCTCCTCCTTGATCCTGATCCCGTGTTCCGCCTCGGCCTCACCACCGCCTGGGCAACGGAATCCTCGGTGGATATTGTCGCCGCTGGGGATCTTTCCCTCGGTGAACAGTATTGGCCCCAGAGCCGCCCCTTGATCACCTTGATCGACTGTGGCGGGGATTGGGGCTATGTGGAGCGGGTGCGCCGCAGCTATCCCGATCGCCCCCTGATCTTACTCACCCCCTGCCCCCAGCCCGGCCAACGGCAACAGCTCCAAAGCCTTGGGGTGGCGGCCTATTGTCCCAAAGGGGCCAGCCTCGAAACCCTCCTCGCCACCATTCGTCAGGTGGCCCAAGGGCAAACCCGTTGGCCCGAGCCGGCCTTGAGGGGCCAAACCGCCGCCCCCCAATTTCCCAACCGTCCCCCCCGTTGGCTCCATCGCCTCCGCCAATCGGGGTTAGAGCAGATTGAGGCCGCTTTAGCAGAATTGCGATCGCCCCTGGCCACCGCCCAAGGGCTAGATCGCTGGCTCCTCCAAGGGCGACAGCGAGAACTGCGTTTAGCCCGCTGGTGTGTTCATCAACTCCTGCCGGTGGAAGTGGTGTTTGCCCTCACGCCCCCCCCCGATCCCCCAGGGGCGATCGTCCCCATCCCTGAACCCTATCCCTTGCTGGGGCAATTTCTGACAGCGGTGCAAGGGGGATTAATTAATCAAACGGGTCAGGTGTTAGAAATTGATGTGTTGCGGGGCGATCGCCGCGCCGAATTGGTGTATATCACCGTCCAAACCTTGAAACAATGGTGTGATCAGGCCCGATTCCTCCAACTGGATCCCGACACAATCCGCCGCCAAAGCCCCGAGATTCTCCGGGATCTCTGGCAACAGATCAGCCTCGAATGGTTGCGCCGCTACCCCATCGGGGGGGAAGTGCGATCGCTCGCTCCCGCCTGGCCCCAAAACGCTAACCTCCCCCCCATGCCCCACGCCGGGGACTTCCTCGCCCACCTAATCCACGCCACCCCCATCACCATCGACCAAGTTGAATATCGGGGCGAATCCCCCGAAGCCCAGGCCAGAGCCGCACTCCTGCGGGATCATCTGATCATTCAACTCAGTAATGGCGTGATGGCCTGGTTCCTCAACCGCTCTGGCGATGAGGAAGATCTTAAATATCAACTTTATGAATCCCGCTATTTCTCAACGCGATCGCTCACCCGGTTTCGCAATGAACTCTCCTGGCAATTTCGCCAAAATACCTATTTACGGGAACCCAAGGCCATTTTTGAAAGCCGCTACTGGCTTTTTTATCAAACCGCTGGCGTAATTAAGCAAACCAACATCTACGGAGCCAGGGGGGAAGAACTGGCCCAACTCACCGGCATTCCCTGGTTTGTCACCATTGCCTTAGAAACCCGGGATGCGATCGCCCCCCGGGTGCGCAACCTGATTGCCTGGTTGGGGGAAGGCGTAGTTTACCTACTGACCCAAGTCATTGGCCGGGGCCTCGGTTTAATTGGCCGGGGCATTGCCCAGGGGTTGGGCAATAGCCTCCCCCGTTCCTCCGATCGCCCTAAATAGGCAGCGTAATTGTAAAAGTTGTGCCTTGGCCCAACTGCGATTCACAGGTGATGGTTCCCCCATGGCGTTCCACAACAATTTGATGGGCAATGGACAAACCCAACCCCGTCCCCAGGCCCACCGCCTTGGTGGTAAATAAATGGTCAAAAATCCGGGATTGAACCTCTGGGGTCATGCCACTGCCCTGATCGGTAATGGTAATCACAATCTGATCCCCATGGCATGCCGTACAAATCCTGATCCCCCTCGGGTTTTCTTGAACTTCTGCAAAGGTTTTGTTGTGGTTTGCTTCATCGATGGCATCAACAGCATTGGCGAGTAAATTGATAAACACTTGATTTAATTGCCCAGGAAAACAATACAGCAAAGGCAACTGGCCATAATCGCTGGTGACTTCAATGGCGGGATGACGTTCATTGGCCTTGAGCCGATGACGGAGAATCAACAGCGCACTATCCAGCCCCTCATGAAGATCAAAATTAGTTTTTTCATCAGTATCAGCACGGGCAAAAGTGCGTAAACTAGCACTAATTTCCTTAATGCGCTTGATGCCCAATGCCATGGAATCAATCAATTTTGGCAAATCTTCCCGCACATAATCGAGATCAATATCGGCAATTTCTTCGGTGATCTCTGGCCCTGGATCTGGAAAATGAGTTCGATAAAGATCCAGCAAATGCAGTAAATCTTCAATATAGTTGCGGGCCGGATTGATATTGCCATTTAAACAGCCCACCGGGTTATTAATTTCATGGGCAACCCCCGCCATTAAGTTCCCCAGCATTGACATTTTTTCACTGTTGATTAACTGAACGTGGGCTTTTTGGAGGTCTTGGAGGGATTGGGAAAGGGCAGCGGTGCGATCGGCCACCTGTTGTTCAAGGGTTTGATTGAGTTGACGGAGTTTGAGGTGGGTGCGGACGCGGGCGAGGACTTCTTCCTGTTGAAAGGGTTTAGTAATATAATCCACGGCTCCGAGGGTAAAACCCCGTACCTTATCAATGGGATCCGCCAAGGCCGTCATAAAAATAACCGGAATGTCTTGGGTACTGGGGTCAGCTTTCAGCCGTTCACAGGTTTCAAACCCGCTAATCCCCGGCATCATCACATCTAAAAGGATCAGCGAGGGCGGCACATATTTGAGTTGTTTAAGGGCAGCTTCCCCACTGGTGGCAACGGCAACATCAAGGTTAGCTAAGGCGAGGGCTTCTGATAACACATCTAAGTTATTGGGGTTATCATCAACAATTAAAATCGTTTCAGGATAGGAATGGGTTAACATGATCAAACTCCTCTATAAAATGGGTTTACCGTTGCTGATGCAGCAAGAACTTTAGTTAATCACAATGGGAGCATGGCCTGCCGAACCCATTAAAGATACTGTTCAATAAATGCCTGTAAGGCTTCAACCTGGAAGGTTTGGGCCAGGGTTTGAATTTGCTGGGCAAAGGCATTATGGGCAGTTCCTAGCGCTTTGGCTTCAGTTTGCAAGGCTTTAATCCGCCCCTGCATCGCTAGGGGGTAGAGCTTTTCTAAAATCGCTTTGGGTGGCGGGATAATCTCTAGGGTTTCATCTTGGGCAGTGCCGTCCCCAAAGGTTGGGGTTCTCTGGTCATAGACCCACTGGATGGTGAGGTATTGTTGCAAGAGTTGGAGCAGGGCGATCGCCTCTACGGGTTTGGGCAAAAAGCTATTGGCCCCCGCCTCAAGGCTTTCATGTTGATTACTCTCAAAAATACTCGCAGAGGAGGCGATCGCCGGAATATGGCGTAGATCCGGTTGTTCACGCATTGCTCGCAACATCCCATAGCCATCTAAATTGGGCATCATCAAATCGGTGATCACTAAATCTGGTTTAACGGTTTGGGTCACGGTTAACCCTTCGATCCCATCCTTGGCCTCTAGGACATCGAACCCCAAGGGGGTGAGTAAATTAACAATCACCGAGCGGTTTTCCCAACGATCATCCACAACTAGAATCCGGCGTTTTTGGCCACTGTAGCCGGTAATCGTTCCCTGATTTGAGGTGCGGGCGACTTCTGTCCAAGTTTCCACCCTAGGGAGGTCGATGTCAAACCAAAATGTCGTCCCCTGGCCATAGTCGCTTTTTACCTCTAGTTTACCCCCCATCAATTCGACAATTTGGGTACTGATGGCGAGGCCTAACCCCGTTCCTTCCGTTTGTTTGCGGAGATCCCCCACCTGCTCAAAGGGTAGAAAAATTTTCTCTAACTGTTCGGGGGTGATGCCGATGCCGGTATCTTCCACCTCAAAACGGAGGCGATAGTGATCTCCTCGCAGTTCGGGGTGAACGCGGAGGGTGACGCTGCCGCTATCGGTAAATTTGATCGCATTGCCGATCAGGTTTAAGAGCACCTGACTGAGGCGTTTTTCATCAAGGGCAATGCCGGCGGGGAGCTGATCCGTCGCAACGCAGGTGAAGTCTAGTCCCTTTTGTTCCGCCCGCACCCGACACATTTCTGTAACCCCTTCTAAAAAGGCGGGGAAAAAGACGTTGGTGGGGTGTAAATCCAGTTTGCGGGCTTCGATTTTGGCCAGATCGAGAACGTCGTTAATCAGGTTGAGCAAATGATTGCCACATTGATGAATAATTGCCACCCCTTTTTGACCCCGCTCCGAGAGGGGTTCACCGGCTCGGAGGATTTGGGCATAGCCGAGGATGCCATTTAAAGGGGTGCGGAGTTCGTGGCTCATGTTGGCTAAAAATTCGCTTTTGGCCTTGTTGGCAATTTCGGCGGCTTCTTTGGAGGCCCGCAGTTGGGCGGTGCGCTCTTCGACTTTATTTTCTAAATCTAATTTGGCATTGAGGAGGGCAGCTTCGGCCCGTTGTCGCTCCAAAACAACGGCGGCAACCACCATTGTGGTCACGGCAATGACGGCAATAAAGGCTTGCAGTAATAATAGGGTTTCGTTGAGGGTGGCGCGGTTAAAGCTGCTGGTCTGGCGGACTGCGCCGATGACGGCGAAAGCGGTAACGAGGAGAGGGGCGATCGCCGCCAGACGCGGCCCAAACCGCAGGGCAGCCCACACCAACAGGGGCAGGAGGAGATATTCAACGGGATAGGCCCAGAGAAAGGCCAAACCCCCAAACCCCAAGACCAAGCACAACCATAGCAGCATTTCTAGGGTTTGAGCGCGATGGCGGCCATGTTCCATGACGTGGCGGGGCTGGCCCCAAATTAAGATCAACGGCGCAATGATTAAAACCCCAGCGGTATCCCCCAACCAAAAGGTAAACCAACTATTGGCCAATTCATGGGAGGGGATGAATCCCACCCCGTACATACTCAGACAGCCAACGGTGGGGCTGACCATGCAACTGAGCAGTTCAATCAGCGTAAACCGAAAGATGTTGGGGGCATTGTCAAACAGTTGCTCGCGACCGATCCATTTTTGTAGGCAGATCGCCCCTAGGAGGGCTTGGAGGATAGAGCCAATGGCAATGCCTAAACCGGCGATCAGGGAGGCGGTGAGCAATCCAGTGCTGACGGCTAAGGGCCAGGCCGCCGCCACCCAAGCCGCGAGGAAGATGCTGGGCCAAATCCCATTGCCAAACAGGAGTAATGTGGCCAGGGCAATGCCCGATGGGGCATAAATGGGGGTAATAAAGCCGGGGGGAATAGCGAGATACTGCCCCAATTTAGCGGCACTGTAGTAGGCGATCGCCACCAAAAACAGAATGACGGCACCAGGCAGGGGGGATCGGGAGGGGTTGGTTGCCATGGACATCGGGAAAAAATATTGTAGACTAGCAAAATAGTGAAATGATCTGATCTTTATCTTAATCTTTATTTTGCCTCAGATTTAAACCTTAATTTTACTTGAAAAAAGATCACAACAATCTCCGTATTTTCAAGGTTATTCGTTGATAAATTGACGAATAAAATCTTGCAATTTTTCTACGTGAAAACCTTGAGCAAGCTGATTAATTTTTTCCACAAATACCGTATATTCAACACTGTTTAAG
Source organism: Spirulina sp. DLM2.Bin59 (assembly GCA_007693875.1). Classification (GTDB taxonomy): domain Bacteria; phylum Cyanobacteriota; class Cyanobacteriia; order Cyanobacteriales; family Spirulinaceae; genus Spirulina. Next base: position 1,825 of record RECT01000303.1, on the reverse strand, counting down.
CTAGCCACTTCCGACTGCAAAGCCTTCAATCGCCCTTGCATAGCCAGTCCATAGAGACGATTTAAGTCATTGGGCGGAGGTGGGATGATCTCAGCGGCAGCAATGACAGTCTGCGTCCCTTCTGGTTTCAATGCCGGTTCGTGGCCATAAACCCAATCTAACTTGAGATGTTCTTGAAGTAATGTTAAGAGGGCATGGGCATCCACCGGTTTTGATAAAAAACTATTGGCTCCGGCAGCGAGGCTTTCATTTTGATTGCTCTCAAAAATGCTCGCAGAAGATGCAATGGCGGGAATCGTTTCCAGCCCTGGAGTTTGGCGCAGTAACCGTAACATTTGATAGCCATCCATCACCGGCATCATTAAGTCGGTAATGATCAAATCTGGCTGGTGAGTTTGTGCCACATTTAACCCTGCTTGGCCATCCCCTGCCTCAACTACAGCAAATCCTAAAGGTTCCAGAAGGTTAACAATCACCGAGCGATTTTCCCAACGATCATCGACAATTAAAATCTTGCGCATTGCGCCCTGATAACCGGTGATCAACTGATCGGGACTGCTGTTGATCACTGACCAACTCTGCCCTAGGGGTAAATCCACCTCAAACCAAAATGTGGTTCCTTGGCCCGGCTGACTGTGAACCGCTAAGGTTCCTCCCATTAATTCGACAATTTGCGTACTAATGGCAAGACCTAAACCCGTGCCTTCGGTTTGTTTACGCAGATCGCCCACCTGCTCAAAGGGGAGGAAAATTTTAGTGATTTGGTCTGCGGTCATGCCAATGCCGGTATCTTCCACCTCAAACCGCATGCGGCAGCAATCCCCTTGGGGTTGAGTATGGACCCGCAGGCTCACGGTTCCGGCATCGGTAAATTTAATCGCATTACCGATGAGATTGATTAATACTTGGTTGAGGCGTTTTTCATCCAGTTCTAAGGCAGCAGGCAAGCCTCCTATGGGGGTATAGGTGAAGGTTAAACCCTTTTGCTCGGCTTTGACCTGGCACATTGCTGTGACACCTTCGAGAAAGGTGTGAAAATTGGTGGTTTTGGGTTGCAAATCCAGCTTGCGGGCTTCGATTTTGGCGAGATCGAGAATTTCGTTAATTAAATTGAGTAAATGATTGCCGCATTGGTTGATGATTTCCACGCCCTTCGTCCCCCGTGGCGAGAGGGTTTCCCCCTTCTGGAGAATTTGGGCATAGCCGAGGATGCCGTTTAAGGGGGTGCGGAGTTCGTGGCTCATGTTAGAGAGAAATTCACTTTTGGCCTGGTTGGCCACTTCAGCTTTTTCCTTGGCTTCTTGAAATTGGGCGGTGCGTTCCTGGACGCGAATTTCTAACTGTTGGGCCTGTTCCCGGAGTTGGGCTTCGGAATGGCGGAGGGCGGCTTCGGCCTGCTTTTGTTCGGTAATATCCCGCAGAATGACCACCTGTTCTTGGAGGTCGGCATGATTCATGGCTGATGCGGACAGTTCAAGGATCAGGGTGGTATCCTCCCGGTGCAGGATTTGTTCACTGCGCTCGGGCCAATCGGCAACGGCAGAGGGTAAATCGTGGAGCCACCGATTCAGCCGTTGCCCCACCAGATCAAAGGCTTGGCAGCCAAACAGTTGGGTCATGGCGGGGTTAACTTGGCGAATTAAGCCATTTTCATCGAGGACGGCGATCGCATCCTGGGCAATTACAAACAACAGTTCCGACTGTTCCCGCGCTTCAATGAGGGCGGCGGCTTGGGGGAGGCTCGTCCAGCAGGCGATCGCCACCCCCCCAAAGGTCATCACCAACAACAACACCAACAGCATCGCATGGGAAACCATCTGCCCCC
>RECT01000064.1 GCA_007693875.1 Spirulina sp. DLM2.Bin59 | reverse complement strand
ACCCACCAACTCCAGCCCCATTGGGGGACAGGGTTGCGGGCCAAGCTGCGGCAATCCTCCCCTGATCCCTGGGCCGGTTATCCCCATTGGTTAGCCCCGGATTTTGCGGCAAGGGTGGGGGCCAGGGAACGGTGGCAAGCCATCCGCCACCGCACCGACCCCGTTATTCATCCCTACCGCCATCGGGCCTATCGCAGTTTGCTCCAACCCCTTTGGCGGCTCAACTTTGAAGCCTGCGATCCCGGCTATCACGGTTTCCCCTTAGAAATTCCTTTTCCCTTTCTTGATCTGCGTTTACTGGATTTCCTCCTTGGGGTTCCCCCCTTGCCTTGGTTTGTGGATAAAACCCTGATCCGGGCGACCCTACGGCAACGGTATCCCCAAATCCCCCCCAGTATTAGCGATCGCCCCAAAACTCCCCTAAGTGGTCATCCAGTTCTCGCGTGGTTGCAACGGGGTTTAAAGCCTTGGGATATAGTGGGGGAAGAGGCGATGAGCACCTATATTGATCTGGCTCAATTTCAGCGGGCGATTCCCGCTCAACCCGTGGGGATTGGCGAGGTTTGGCCATTATTGCGAGCCGTACATTTAGCCCAATGGTTGCCCACAAAACCCAACAACAAACCGTAGGGGCGCAAGATTTTCGCCCTCCCCCCTCCCCGTAGGGGCGAAAAACTTTTCGCCCTCCCCGTAGCGTGATTACATTACTAAAAATCATGAAACCTTCAACCGCTTTTATGGCGATCGCCGACTATCTGGAAGGTGAAAAAAGTAGTCCGATCCGCCATGAATATTTAGGCGGCCAAATCTTTGCCATGTCTGGCGGTAGCGAAGACCATAACCGCATCGCTCTCAATATTGCCAGTTGGTTAAAGTTTCACCTCCGGGGCAGTGGTTGTAAAACCTTCATCGCTGACATGAAGGTCAATATATCCATTGCCCAACGAACTGCCGATCTTTTTTATTATCCTGATGTGATGGTGACTTGTGATCCGCAAGATACCGAAAAATTTTATAAACGTTATCCCTGTTTAATTGTGGAGGTGCTTTCTCCCTCCACGGAAAGTTTAGATCGGCGGGAAAAATGGCTCAACTATCAAACGCTGCCCAGTTTACAGGAATATATTCTTGTTTCTCAATCAGCGATGAAAGTGGAAATTTATCGATTGGATGCGGGCGGAAATTGGTCGCTGGAAATCTTAGAAGCTGATGATCTTTTAGTTTTAAATTCAGTGGGTTTAACCTTAACCATAGCAGAGATTTACGATGAGATCTTGCTCCCATAATCCATTATTGTAGGGGCGAAAAATTTTTCGCCCTCCCCGCAGCTACGAACGGTGACTGTAGATCAAAAAATCCCCCGCGTGGGGGGATTTTGCATCTTTCCCCCGAGGGGAAAGGGTGAAGTGGTTAAACCTTAGGGTTTAGTAGTCGAAGTCACCGCCGCCGGGGCCTGCGGGGGCTTTTTCTTTTTCGGGTTTGTCCACAACGATACATTCGGTGGTCAAGACCATGCCGGCGATGGAGGCGGCATTTTGCAACGCGCTGCGGGTGACTTTGGCAGGGTCAACCACACCGGCTTCAAACATATCTGCAAACTCGTTGGTAGCAGCGTTGTAGCCGACGTTGAAGTCTTTTTCCTTGACGCGCTCGGCAATCACCGCACCGTTTTGACCGGCATTTTCGGCAATCCGTTTCAGGGGCGCGAGGAGAGCACGAGCCACCAACAGAGCACCGGTCAACTCTTCGTTAACGAGGGTGCTGTGGGCCCAGGTTTCCAACTGGGGCGCAAGGTGTGCCAAGGTCGTACCACCACCAGGGACGATGCCTTCTTCCACCGCTGCCTTCGTGGCGTTGATGGCATCTTCGAGGCGGAGCTTACGGTCTTTCATTTCCGTTTCCGTCGCCGCACCCACTTTCACCACAGCCACACCGCCGGAGAGTTTGGCTAACCGTTCTTGGAGTTTTTCCTTGTCGTAGGAAGAATCGGTTTCCTCCATTTGACGGCGGATTTGATCGCAGCGGGTTTTCACGGCTTGCTCGTTACCATCGGCAACAAGGGTCGTGTTTTCTTTGGTGATGGTGGCGCGACGGGCGGAGCCGAGCATTTCCAGCTTGGTGGCATCCAATTTCAGGCCGGCATCTTCGGTGATCATCGTGCCATTGGTGAGGACAGCGATGTCTTCGAGGAGTTGTTTACGGCGATCGCCAAACCCAGGAGCCTTCACCGCAGCCACATTCAAGATCCCCCGCAGGCGGTTCACCACCAAGGTGGCGAGAGCTTCTTTCTCGATATCTTCAGCGATGATCAGTAACGGCTTGCCGGAGCGGGCCACCTGTTCGAGGACAGGCACTAAGTCCTGCACCAGGGTGATTTTTTTGTCGGTGATCAGGATGTAGGGGTCTTCTAACACCGCTTCCATCCGTTCGGTATCGGTGACAAAGTAGGGAGAGATGTAGCCTTTATCAAAGCGCATCCCTTCGGTGATTTCCAATTCCGTCACCATGGACTTGCCTTCTTCAAGGGAAATGACGCCCTCTTTGCCGACTTTTTCCATGGCTTGGGCGATCATGTTGCCCACTTCTTCATCGTTCCCGGCGGAAATGGTTCCCACTTGGGCGATCGCCTTCGTGTCGGAAATTTCGCGGGATTGTTCTTTGATCCGGCCCACGAGGAATTCCGTAGCACGATCCACACCCCGTTTCAGGGCGATGGGGTTGGCTCCAGCGGCAACGTTCCGCAGCCCTTCTTTGACCATGGCATGGGCCAACACCGTCGCGGTGGTCGTCCCATCCCCAGCCACATCATTGGTTTTAGAAGCAGCCTGACGAATCAGGGCAACCCCGGTGTTTTCGATGTGGTCTTCCAGTTCAATTTCTTTGGCAATGGTCACACCGTCGTTAACAATTTGGGGTGCGCCAAATTTCTTTTCAAGGACAACGTTACGCCCTTTGGGGCCGAGGGTTACGGCTACGGCTTCCGCCAGTAAATCGATGCCTTTTTCCAAGGCGCGGCGGGCTTCTTCGTTATAAATGATGCTCTTAGCCATACTGATCTACGTCCTTCCAAAAATGAATGTTGAGATAATTGCAATGAGGGGTCTGCGGGGCTTTTCGAGGCAAACTGCCTGTTGAACAGGTTCAGTTCCGAACAGGCAAGCTGCTTCACCCCAAGAGAAATCTAGACGACAGAAGCAAGGATGTCTTTTTCAGACAACAGCACATATTCTTCGCCGTTGAGTTTGATATCGGTGCCAGCATATTTGGAGTAGAGCACGCTGTCCCCCACTTTGACTTCCACGGGGACACGGTTGCCGTCTTTATCTAGCTTGCCGGGGCCCACTGCTGCAACTTCACCGACTTGGGGCTTTTCCTTCGCGGTGTCAGGGAGGTAGATACCGCCGGTGGTTTGTTCTGCGCCGGGGCTAACTTTGACGAAAACGCGATCGCCTAAGGGGTTAACGGTTGAAACATTGATGGTTAAAGCAGCCATGAAGATCCTCCAAGAATTGGAAATATAAATGTGGCGTGGGTTGGAGTGATTGCCTTTAGCACTCTCACCTTCCGAGTGCTAATTTAACCAACCCAGGGATCCCCTGGCAACTCGTGACGATGTAGGGTTTACCGTACTCAGGCTGACGGCATGCCCTCATCCCCCAGCCCCTCATCCCCCAGCCCCTTCTCCCACAAGGGGAGAAGGGGAGTTAAATCAAAGTCCCTCTCCCGACCTGGGAGAGGGATTTAGGGTGAGGGCAGCAAAACCCTAAAACTCCGCACTCAACGGCGTGCGGGGAAACGGAATCACATCGCGAATATTCCCCATCCCCGTCATGAACTGCACCAGCCGCTCAAACCCCAAGCCAAATCCCGCATGGGGAACCGTCCCGTAGCGGCGCAGATCCCGATACCACCACAAATCCTCCAGGGGCATCTGGGCAGCGGCGATCCGTTGATCGAGCATTTCGAGCCGCTCCTCCCGTTGGGAACCGCCGATAATTTCGCCAATTTTGGGGGCGAGGATGTCCATGGCGGCCACGGTTTTGCCGTCATCACTGAGGCGCATATAAAAGGCTTTAATTTCTGCCGGGTAATCGGTGACAATCACCGGCTTTTTAAACAGTTCCTCGGCTAAATATCGTTCATGTTCCGATTGCAAATCTAACCCCCAAGCAACGGGATAGGCAAAGGAGCGATCGCTCTTCTCCAACCAGTCAATGGCTTCGGTGTAGGTAATGCGGGCAAACTCATTGCTGACAATATTTTCCGCCGTGGCCAGAACCGTGTCATCAATGCGCTGGTTGAAAAACTCCAGATCTTCCGGGCAACATTCCAGCACATGATTAAACACAAACTTGAGGAAGGCTTCCGCCAGATCCATATTGCCCATCAGGTCACAAAAAGCCATTTCCGGCTCCACCATCCAAAATTCTGCCAAGTGGCGGGAAGTGTTGGAGTTTTCCGCCCGGAATGTGGGGCCAAAGGTGTAAACCTGGCTAAAAGCCAGGGCCATCACTTCCGCCTCTAACTGGCCGCTGACGGTGAGGTAGGCGGGCTTGCCGAAAAAGTCCTGGGCAAAATCTACGCCCCCCTCTGGGGTTTGGGGTGGGTGGGCGAGGTCTAAATTGGTCACCCGGAACAGCTCCCCCGCCCCTTCACAATCGTTGGTGGTAATCACGGGGGTATGTACCCAGAGGAAGCCGCGAGCTTGGAAGAATTGATGGATGGCCCAGGCGCAGGCATTACGCACCCGGAACACGGCTCCGAGGGTGTTGGTGCGCGATCGCAAATGGCCAATGTCTCGCAAAAACTCAAAGGAATGGCGTTTTTTCTGCAACGGATAGGTTTCGGGATCAGAGGAACCTACCACCTCAAAACTCGTGGGGAGCAGTTCTAACCGTTGCCCTTTTCCCTGGGAAGCTTGCAGGGAGCCGGTCACTGCTACGGATGCACCAATGGCGATCGCCTTCAACACTGTCCCATAGTCGGGAAATTCCCCCGGAATCACCACCTGAAGATTCGCCAAGGCAGAACCATCATTGACCTCCACAAAGGCAAACCCCTTCAGTTCCCGCTTCGTCCGCACCCACCCCCGGATCGTGACGGTTTGTGCTGGTTGACCGTGGCGGAGGATTTCAATAATGCTGCGTTTTTCCATGGGCTTGGGGAGGAATTTTGATAAGACCAGCGTTCATTATCGCAAATTTTGCCCTTGGGGGCGATCGCCCCACAGCAATAATGGTACAAAGTCACCACAGGATTAAAAAGCGCCGTTGTTGCCAGACCATCCAGAGGCCACTGATCCCCACAAATACAATTACCAATTGACGAAATTGGTGATCACTCATTTTTGCCAAAAGCCATTGGCCCAACCAGTTCCCCGGTAGAGCTGCAACCCCCAGAATCAAACCGTAGATTAAATTCTCCTCGGTTAAAACGCCAAACACCCCATAGGCAATTAACTTCACCAGATGGATAGCGAGAACGTTGAAAGATTTTGTCGCCAACATCCCCTCCTTCGTGAGGCCGTAATTGAGGTAAAGGGGATGGAGGACGGGGCCCGTTGACCCAATTAAGCCAGAAAAAAAGGCATAGAGGAAACCGATGGGGAGAAAATGCCAAGCTTTGATCCAGGGTTGCGGTGGGGGATCACTGCCTCGGCTGGAGCGATGGGCGTTACCATACCCATCCCGCACTAACCCCGCCACTGATATCAGCAAAAACAACGCCAACCACAAACTCAACCATTCAATCTGGGTACGGCTAAACACAAAGGCCCCCAACACCGCCCCAACAATCGCCCCAGGGAAACACCAAGCCACCACCGGCCAGGCGATCGCCTCCCAATAGAGCCAAACCCGCTGCCCATTGCCAAAGAGCATCCCGGTGGTGAGCACCGGCGGCACTGCGGCGGCTCCCAATAGGCCAGTGATCACCGGGATGAGGATCAGGGGACTACCGCCACCCATGAGACTACTGAGGAACCAAGCCCCCATACTGGCAAAAATTAAGCTGAGGATAAGCACAATGGTTTACAGATGGGGCGGTAGGATAAGGGCAAGCGTATTCTCCTCATTTTATGTCTCAAACCCCAAAAATCATTGTTCTGGATGATGATCCCACCGGCTCCCAAACCGTCCACAGTTGCCTGTTGTTGATGGAGTGGGATGTGGATACCCTGCGGTTGGGTTTAGCGGATGCGGCCCCGATTTTTTTCGTTCTCACCAATACCCGCGCCCTGCCTCCGGCAGAAGCGGCGGCAATTACCCGCGAAGTTTGCCAAAATTTGCAGGTGGCGATAGCCGCTGAAAAGATCACTGAGTTCCTGGTGGTGAGTCGTTCTGATTCCACATTGCGGGGCCATTACCCCATTGAAACCGATGCGATCGCCGCTGAACTGGGCCCCTTTGATGCCCATTTCCTCACCCCCGCTTTTTTTGAAGGGGGCAGGATCACCCGCGATAGCACCCATTACCTGATCGTTAACGGCGTAGAAGTGCCGGTCGATCAAACAGAATTCGCCCAAGATTCCGTCTTTGGCTACAGCACCGCCTTTTTACCGGACTATGTGGCGGAAAAAACCCAAGGACAGATTCCCGCCGCCGCAGTTGAACGGTTTACCCTTGCCGATATTCGCAACGGGAGCCAGGGCCGCCTTATGGGCCTGACGGGTAACGTCTGCTGTGCGGTCGATGGGGAAACCCAAGCCGATTTTGATGCCTTCGCTGAGGATTTACGCGCCGCCGCCGCTGCCGGGAAACGGTTCCTCTTCCGCAGTGCCGCCAGCCTGCTTACCTCCCTGGCCAAACTTGGCCCCCAACCCCTCGCCCCGGAAGCCATGGCCCAATACGGCCGCACCGAGGAGCCAGGGGCAATTATCGTCGGCTCCCATGTGCGGAAAACCACGGCGCAACTGACGGAGTTGCTTAAGTTGGACGGCCTAGCCCCCATTGAAATTGCCGTGGCCCAAATGCGCGAGGATTTAACAGCAGCGGCAACCCTCAAAGCTGAGGCTTTAGACCAAGTTGCCGCCGCTTTTGCCTTGGGCAAAACCCCCGTGATTTATACAAGCCGGGAAGAATTGCAGTTTAGCGATATTCAGCAACGCCTCGATTTTGGCAAGGCAGTTTCCCAATTGTTGATGGAGATTGTCCAGGGGTTGCCGCCGCAATTGCGGTTTTTAATCAGCAAGGGGGGGATTACCTCCAATGATGTGCTCAGTGTGGGGTTAAAGTTGCGATCGGCGCGACTCTTGGGGCAAATCTTGCCCGGTTGCTCCCTTGTCACCACCGCCGCCGACCATTCCCAGTTTCCGAACTTGCCGGTGGTGCTGTTTCCCGGCAATGTGGGGGATGATCAGGGGTTGGCAACGGTGTATCAGCGGTTGCGTTGCGCCAAGCCCTAACCCGCTGTTGCAGCTTCGGGGGAAGCCAGGAATCATGGTGGGGATAGAGGG
>RECT01000133.1 GCA_007693875.1 Spirulina sp. DLM2.Bin59 | reverse complement strand
CCAGGTGAGGCGTTCTTATGTATTATGGCAGGAATATATCCCCCCTTTAATTGCCATTGAGTTTGTTTCTGGGGATGGCTCTGAGGAGCGCGATCGCACTCCTCTAGCGCAGGTGACGGGCGATCGCCAAAAACCGGGTAAATTTTGGGTCTACGAACAAATCATTCGGCCGGCGTTTTATGCCATTTATGAAGTGGAGCGGGCTACGGTTGAGGTCTATCAACTGATCACCAATCATTACGAGCTAGTAGCCGCCAATGAGCGGGGTCACTACCCCATTGACCCCATGGGCGTGGAGTTAGGGATTTGGCAGGGCCAGTATGGCAATGTCGAATTACCCTGGCTGCGTTGGTGGGATCGTCAAGGAAACTTACTCCTCACTGGCACTGAACGCGCCAGCATTGAACATCATCGGGCCCAAGAAGCAACAGAACGAGTCGAACAAGTTGAACTGGAATTAGAGCAAGAACGCCAACGGGCGGACGCTGAACGTCAGCGAGCAGACGCTGAACGCCAACGGGCGGAACGACTCGCCGCCCTATTGCGGGATCAGGGCCTGAACCCGGAGGAATTGTAAAGGGGATCTATTAAGGATCTCCCCCAATGCCCTGATTGATTGGGACTCAGGTCGGGCAAGGAATTTAAGGTGATGGAGTGAGCATCGTCACCAATTCCGGCGGCAGGCTGACTCGTTGGCGACTGTGGCGATCGATACAAACATGGTGGGTCATGGCCGTGGCACATAACAGATCCCCCTCTGTGACCCGGTAAAGATGATAGTGAATTTGAAATCCACTGTCTTTAATCTCCCCAAGACCGAGGTCAATGCGGAGACTGTCACTACAGTAGATCGGTTGCTTGAATTGGGCCTCACAGCGGACAATGGGGAGGATGATATCCCCAGTGAGGTAGGCCCTGAGGGGTTTTGCCCCGGCCTTCAAGGCCGCCTCATAGGCGCTATGACAGAGATCGAACAACCGCCCAAAATAGAGCACACCAGCGGCATCGGTGGCACTGAGGGGCACATCGGCGGGATGGCTAAAAAATCGGGACGAAACTTTGTTAATCATCTGCATAACCCTTGATCAGCCTGTGGCAACCTGAGAAGTGACCCAATCTTTACCGCCATTTGGCGACTATCGTTAAGATGATGACATAATGAACCGGCAAATAATTCGCCCTTTTGGCATGATTACGTCCCCCATACCCTTTGCGCATCTTCGTCGTACCCCCAAAGCGCCGCATCGTTCCATGGCGACCCATGGGGCCAACAACTCCCCAACAGCGATCGCGACCACGGGCATTGAAATGATTTTTAAGAGTGGTTCCCAGGAGGTGCAAGTCCTTAAGGGTATTGATCTGGACATTCACTATGGCGATATTCAGTTACTTATGGGCCCCTCTGGGTCGGGGAAAACGACACTGCTGACGATTTTGGCGGGATTGCTCACCCCCACAGAGGGGAAAATTCAACTGTTGGGCCAGGAAATCACCACTATGTCCCGCTCCCAATTGGCGAAGTTTCGCCTCGAAAATCTCGGCTTTATCTTCCAAGGCTTTAACCTGTTCCCCGCTTTAAACGCTCTGGAAAATGTCGAGCTAGCTCTGGCGATGAAGGGAACTCAACCCGATCGCAAAGCCCGCTACGCTGAAGCGGCGGAACTCCTCGATAAGGTGGGCCTGGGCCACAAGCTCCGCAGTTTGCCCCGCGACCTTTCCGGGGGGCAACAGCAACGGGTGGCGATCGCCCGCTCCCTCGTTGGTCATCCCCGCCTGATTATGGCCGATGAACCCACCGCCGCCCTCGACTCCCACAGCGGCCATGCGGTGATTGAACTGCTACGCCGTTTGGCGAAGGAAGAAGGGGTGACGGTGGTGATGGTGACCCACGATCCCCGCATTACCGATGTTGCCGATCGCATCTCCTACCTAGAAGATGGCATTTTATTGCGGGAGCCGCCGGCAATTCATCCCTAGGAGCGGGGATTATTGCCGGGGGGCATCTAAGGTCAGATCAATGCCCTCCTGGCGGCTTTTGAGGTCATAGTATAAAACAGCTTTGAGGGATTGCCACAGGGGCAGCAGGACAATGCTGCTCACTGCCCCCAATAGCCAACTGGATAGCAATGAAAGGCTAGTGACATAGGCTTCATCTTGAGTCCTGAGCCAGAGGGATAGGAAGACTTGCATCACCAAGGTGAGCATTTGGAAAATGGCCATGATCGGTAATGTCACCAGGGTAGCGATCCCGACAATCCCCATAATCCGAAAGGCATTCCCCTGGGTCAGTTGCCAACTCTTTTTTAAACTATCGGCAATATCTTGCTTGGCCTCCACCATCAGGGGCAGATCAAAGACGGCAAATCTGGCCGTCACCCAGAGAAAGAGCAGGAGGGCGAGGGTGAAACCGACGATCACGAGGAGAGCGATAAGCAGCGTTAAAATCACCGGGGGGTCTGTGGCGGATCCCAGAGAAACCCCAGCAACGGAAATAATCAGAAAGATCAAGATGAACCCCAGGATCACGAACCCGATGACGACGACAACATAGAGGGCGGTGAGGATCAGCCCCAGCAAAAAATTCACCCCCATGAGGGCCACGAGGCGCGCTCGCGCCCATCGGTAGGCTTTTTGGGCAGATTCCGGTACATCAGCGAGATAGCAAACTCCGATGCGGGCGATCGCCCCCCCATAGGTAAGCGATCGCCCCCAACAATAGATAAACCCCCCGAACCAAAAGGGCAAACCGGCAAAAATTAACCAGGGAACTTGCAGGGCAATCAGGGCCACCATCCCTAAAATGCCAATCACCAAGGGCAAAATAATCCAACCACTGGATTGGAGGGAGAGGCTGAGATAGTCTCGCCAATGGGTGCGATAAAGCACAATGGTGCTACTAATCACATTGCCAATGGTCATAGGGCCCAAGGGGGCGGATTTGGAAAGATCAGGCATGGTTCGCTCTAGGATGAAGAGGGGCAGAAAGTCCCAAGATTCTCCCCCAATCTAAAGACATTCCTCCTAAAACTCAAATTATGGTCAAGGGGCATGAATATTAAACGCTGGATTAGCCGCCGAGAGGCCAATTGGCAACGGCTGGAAACCTTGTTAAATCGCGTGCAACGGCGGGGACTGCCGGCCCTCTCAGCGGCAGAAATTCAAGAATTGGCGAGCCTCTACCGCTCTGTATCGGGGGATTTAGCCCGGGCCCAAACCCACAACGTCGGCCCCCGGCTCACCACAACGCTGCAACAACTCACCACCCAAGGCTATCACCAGATCTATCAAGGCAAACAACATCAGGAATGGGCAGCGGTGGGGGAGTTTCTGCGGTGGGGATTTCCGGCGGCGGTACAGCGCAATGGGGGGTATATTGCGATCGCCACCCTCCTGTTTCTCCTGGGAAGCCTGATCGGTTGGTGGTTTGCCTGGCGTGACCCGGAATTTATCACCTTGATGTTGCCGGATTGGTTAATTGAACAGGTGCGCGATCGCGGTGAACTCTGGATGGGGTCGATGATCCTCGGCAGTGAGCCAGTGGCATCCGCCAATATTATGATCAATAACCTGCGGGTTTGCTTCACCGTCATTGCCGGGGGCATCACCGCCGGCCTGCTGACGATCTATATCCTCCTGATTAACGGCATCCTCATCGGTGCAGTGGCCACCCTGGTGACTCAGCAGGGCCTGGCCTGGCCCTTTTGGGGATTTGTCTGGCCCCATGGTGCTTGGGAATTACCGGCGATTTTTATCGCAGGGGGGGCGGGGTTGCTCATTGCCCGCGCCCTGGTTTGGCCCGGTCAGTACCGGCGGCGGGATGCACTACAACGGTATGGACAGGAGGCGGCACAGCTTTTATTTGGCGTGGTGGGGTTATTGGTGGTGGCGGGGGTGATTGAGGCCTTTATTTCCCCTCAGCCTTGGATTCCCGATATTTTTAAATATCTCTTCGGGATGGGTTTATTGACAGGGTTGATTGCCTATTGCCAGCGATCGCGCCCCCTCAATCCCCGTTAAAAAGTTTCTTCAGAATCGTAGGGTGCCTCAGATTGATAACCTAGGACGCAAAAGAGTAGCTTAACGGCTGACGCACCATTAACCTGCAGAATGTCAGCATTAAACCCCAGGGCTATGGTCGTATCCTTTAAGGTGACGATCTAAAGACCAGATAAAAATACGACAACGGGGCGTTTTTCTCACCATTTTTTCCCATTCTTTGATGATCGATAGGTCTGCAATTCCTTTACCCTCCATGGCTTGATCAGGAAAGTTACTCAGCCATTCGCCCACTTCGTCGATATTCGGCAATTGCATCACTTGCCAAGGGGCTTCGCCATGAATAGCTTTCCTAACTTCTTCTGTGAACAACTCAGCAAATCGACGGCGGTTTCCACCCTGCTTCAGTTGAGCAATATGATTGCCTGTTTCATAAATGACAGCCATTGGGAGCAGAAAACTGGTATCCTCCTGAATGAATTTTGCGAATTCCTGCATGACTTGATTGCGTTGATCATTCATATGAGGAATATCCAGCACATTGCAAAATATCGAAGTATCAACAATTGCCACCGCTTTCATGCTCCGGTTGCTCCCACCGCAGCGAGATCAGCAAGCCACGCCATCGCTTTTTGCTTTTTCTGCTCTGTTCCCGGATGCTGCTTCACAAAACGTTCTAATAGTCCACGGGTCATCAAATGCCCCACTGAACCCTGGGCAATGAGTTCGGGGTAGTCGGGAATATCCTGTAATCTGATTAACTGGCTTGAGCCATTTTGAGGGCTACGATAGCAAAAGACTGTTTCAGGAATCGCCTCATCCGGCAGGGCATCAAGCAATGCAGGATTATGGCTACTAATTAAAACCCGGAGATCGCGATCCTTGGCAATTTTCGCAATTCGCGCTAATAAATCCGCTGCCCTACTGGGATGTACACCGTTATCAATTTCTTCAATCACCACTAAACTTTGCTCCGGTGCAGAAAGCATCACTGCCGCAATGGCTAACACCCGCAACGTTCCATCAGAAAGGATGGAAGCATCATAAGTTCTTGATTCTCCCCCAAAGGTTTCAACCAACTGTAACATCACTTCAGCACGGGGGGTTTCGATGAACTTGATATCTTCAATATCTTGCTCAGGTAGACTTTGAATAAAATCCAGAACCAACCTTTTTTTATCTGAATTAAGGCATAAGTTATAAATTACCCCTGACAAATTTGCGCCATGCTCTTGTAAGGTATGATCAACCTTATGACCATAGGATCGCATGGAACTGGGTTCAGGCTCAAGAAATACAATACTACTTAGCCAACGCACATATTTTTGTGCCACACCAGGAATAATTTTGCGACTTTCTATGTTTTTTTCACGGAAACGAATCTCACTTAAAAGCTGTGTAAAAATTGCCATGTGGCTACTACAGACAATATTGGGTTTTTTTCCCCCTCTGGCAAAATTGTTATAGTCAACAATTACATCACTTCCTGCGCCTTGAGGTGCGCTTGTGATTTCGTAAAGAGGCACTTTTGAACTGTTACTAATAATTTTTTCTTGAATAACATGGAGATCGCCATCTTCCTCAAGGCTGAACTCAATAGATAAGTTTTTCCATTCTGCCTCTGTTGTGGTGCAAGCAATGCCAAAGGTTTTCGACCCTTGATACCCTAAATCCTGCAATTCCCCTCGGAAAATTTGATCTTTGGGATAAAAGCTAGGCAAGATGCTTAGTCGTTCTCCCCTGGCTATTTTTGCAAGTAAGCGCAATGCTTCAATGACATTGCTTTTGCCTGACGCATTGGCTCCAATCAAAACCGTTAACCGGCCAAGGGGCAAAGAGGCTGATTTATAACTCTTGAAATTGGTTAATTCAATTTGAGTCAACATCTGATCGGCTCCATGACGATTATTAGGTGGGGGCGAAAAATTTTTCACCCCCCCCAAGTTCACCCCGAGCACAATTTTTTAACTCGCCTCTGTTACCGGAGCCGGGGGCAATTGGGCAAAATTGTCTTCATAGACCTTCACCGCCACCTCATCCCCATTGGCTTTTGTGGCCTCCCCCAAATAAAGGGGGATCGAGAGGCCCGGTTCCGGGTGGAGCACTGCCCGCGCCCGCACCATGACCCGCTGGCCCGCACGGCCAAAGGGGGCAAGATCTAACGCCGCCTGCTCTAGGGTGGCCTCTAGCTCCGAGGGTGTCACCGTCGGGGGAACCACCACCACCACATGGGCCGCCGCATCATCGTAGACCAACTTATAGCGCACCGATCCCGTCACTTTTGTGTAGTTAAACAGGCCCAAACTTACGCCCAAGGCTCCGACGGTGAGGACAATGGTGAAAGCCGTTGCCCCAAACAGGCGGAAGCGGATCCCCCATTTAAAGAGAAAGGCGAGAACTGTGAGCACAAAGAAGGCCAGGGAGGCGATCGCCAACCCTTGGAAATACACCGTTAAATCAGTAGGAATGTTCATCAGATTTTCAGTAAATTTAGGATTTCATTGAGGCGATCCGCGCAGCGCACTTATCGCCCCTTGGGCCATGGCGGCAATGGACTGATCCGTCGCACGGGGAATCCGGTAATATTTCCCCCCCGCCTGCTTTGCCAACTCCTGACCAAAGCCCGTGGCCACAAACTTCTTCTCCGTATCAATCATCAGGAGCTTAAACCCCGTGCCGCGAATTTTCGCCGCAATCTCCAGGAGTTCCGCCTTAATATCCGGCTTTTCCCCTTCGGGGATCGTTTCCCCCAAGGATTTCGCTAAGGGAATATTACCCCGGCCATCGGTAATCGCCACGATCACCACCTGGCCAATATCCCCGGACATCTTCGCATTCATCCCCACCTGCACCGCCTGGGTCAAGCCATGGGAAAGGGGCGACCCACCGCCACAGGGGAGCTTTTCCATCCGCAGCCGTGCCATCGTAATTGATCGCGTCGGCGGCAACAACACATCCGCCTGTTCCCCCCGGAAAGGAATCAACGCCACCTGATCCCGGTTTTCATAGGCCTCCGTGAGCAGACGCATCACCGCCCCCTTCGCCGCCTGCATCCGGTTCAAGGCCATCGACCCCGACGCATCCACCACAAAAATAATCAACGCCCCGGCCTTACGAGCCAAACGCTTTGATCGCAAATCCCCCTGCTCCACCACAACGCGGCGATGGGGTTCCCGCTCCCGGCGGGCCCGTTGATAGGGGGCCGCCGCCCGCAGCGTCGCATCGACGGCAATGCGCCGCACCTTCCCCCTGGGGAGCATCGGCTTCACATACCGGCCCCGGTCTTCGGAAAAAATCATACTGCGGGAGCCGCTTTTCCCCTGACGGTTAGCCATTTGGGCAAAATACAGCACCGAAGGATCGAGGATCACTCCCTCGATATCAAAAACAAATTCTTCGGGGATCTCCGGCGTGTTGTCCTGCTGGTCGTCTTGATCCTCCTCATCCTGATCCTCTTCCTCCTCATCGGTGGAATCATCCTGCTGATCCTCCGGTGGGGGTGGGG
>RECT01000110.1 GCA_007693875.1 Spirulina sp. DLM2.Bin59 | reverse complement strand
TAATCGACTTAGCCAGATGCCGATTGCGAACCAACCCTTTCACATTCAAATCTTCGTAGGCAACCAAATCGTTAGATTGGATGACGCAGTAGGCGACGCTCTTCGCCCACTCATTACGCTGCCTACTTACCCTTAAATGCTGCCGGGCATATCGGTTCCTGGCCTTGTGATAGTTCCTCGACTAACGCCTTGTTACGGACAAACTGAAATGTCCGTATCGCCTCGTCAATGGCGACAGACTGGGGGGGTTTCACCCTTGCTTTGAACTCTAGTACAAGCATTCATTTATGCTAGCATATCTGACGTAAGAACGGCGGCTAAAGCCGCTCCTATCGTCTTTCATCCCCGCAATCAATTGACGGGGCTTTCAGACTCCTGTACTTTCTTCGTAAGATCGGCTAGGACGCGATCGCCTGGCAAGGGAGCAAATCTCGCCGCATCGCAACAGACATACTCAACAGAATAAGGCTTAATTTAGGAGGATATTTCCCGTGGCAAAAAAAACGGTAGCAAATTTAACAGATGCTGAAGTCGCCGGTAAGCGCGTTTTAGTGCGAGCGGATTTCAATGTACCCCAGGATGACCAAGGCACAATCACCGATGACACCCGGATTCGCGCCGCATTGCCCACGATTAAAACCCTGATGGATAAGGGGGCGAAGGTGTTGCTCTCCAGCCACATGGGCCGTCCCAAGGGCAAGGTGAATGAAAAAATGCGCCTCACCCCTGTGGCTACCCGCTTGAGCGAATTGCTGGGTAAACCGGTGACGATGTGTAGCGATTGCATTGGGGATGGGGTGGCCAGCGTCGTGGCGAGCATGGGCAATGGCGATGTGGCTCTGTTGGAAAATGTCCGTTTCTATGCCGAAGAAGAAGCCAATGACCCCGCCTTTGCGGAAAAGTTAGCCGCCAATGCGGATCTCTATGTCAATGATGCCTTTGGTACAGCCCACCGCGCCCATGCTTCTACGGAAGGGGTGACGAAGTATCTCAGCCCCAGTGTGGCGGGTTTGCTGATTGAGAAGGAATTGGATTATCTCCAAAATGCGATCGACAATCCCCAGCGACCCCTGGCGGCAATTATTGGTGGCTCCAAGGTATCCAGCAAAATCGGTGTGATTGAAACGCTGCTGGAGAAATGCGACAAGCTGCTGATCGGCGGCGGCATGGTGTTCACGTTCTACAAGGCCCGGGGCTTGAATGTGGGGAAATCCCTCGTTGAGGAGGATAAGCTGGAACTCGCCAAGAGCCTCGAAGCAGCGGCCAAGGAAAAAGGCGTGGAGCTACTCCTGCCCACCGATGTGATTGTGGCGGACAACTTTGCCCCCGATGCCAATGCCCAAACCGTCAGCGTTGAAAATATTCCCGATAGCTGGATGGGTTTAGACATTGGCCCCGATTCCGTGAAAACCTTCCAAGCCGCTTTGGCGGATTGCAAATGCGTGATCTGGAATGGCCCGATGGGGGTGTTTGAGTTTGATAAATTTGCCGCAGGGACGGAGGCGATCGCCCACACCCTCGCGGAACTCACCCCCAAAGGCACCATCACGATCATCGGCGGTGGGGATTCCGTGGCAGCGGTGGAAAAAGTCGGCGTGGCAGCAACCATGAGCCACATTTCTACCGGCGGCGGCGCAAGTCTCGAACTCCTGGAAGGTAAAGTCCTCCCCGGGATTGCTGCCCTCGACGAAGCCTAAGCTTCAAAAAGCGATCCCCCCGGCTGCGCTGACCCCCTTCATAAGGGGGTTAGATTCAGAGCCCCCCCTTTTTTAAGGGGGGGCAGGGGGGGATCCCTAGCGGCGGATTTGTTGGGCCATGGCCATAAACGGACTGAGGCTAGGGCCCGGCTTCCGTTTTGCAAAGGTTTGCAACGTCCCGCCATATTCCGGCGCAAACGTCACATCCGGTTGCGGTTCCGGTTTCGCAGCCACCGGAGCTGGGGGAGGGGGAACCACCACGGGAGCCGGGGCTGCCACTGGGGTGGTTTTGGTCTCAACGGCAGCGGGCTTCGCCACGGCTGCCGGCTCGGGAGCCTTCGCCTTCGGGGTGAGGGGTTCGCTGGGGGTTTCGTCCCCATCCTTAATTTCTAAATAGAAATCTTCACCTTTTTGGGTGAGTTTTTTCAAAAAGCCGACCATGGTTCATCTCTCCGTTAATAACGCGCAAAAGCAGGGCAAAGCAACCAGACCAACCTAGGCATAATTGCTTATTTTGTTCACATATTTTAATATTTTAGATTAATCTTGGTTATCTTTACACCCTAAAAATTTCCCCTTTCCCCAATTTCTATGGCCATCAAAAAGCAATTCACCAGTTTTCAAGACCTGCTGAACCAAAGCGATAAGCCCGTGCTTGTCGATTTCTATGCCACCTGGTGTGGCCCCTGCCAAGTGATGGCCCCCCTATTGGAACAGGTGGGTCATCAACTCAAAGACCGGCTGCAAATTGTCAAAATCGATAGCGATCGCTACCCCAACCTCGCCCAACGGTACGGTATTCAAGCCCTGCCCACCCTGGTTTTGTTCAAAAACGGTGAGCCAGTGGAGCGCATTGAAGGGCTAATGCAGGGGCCACAACTGGTGGTTCACCTCAATAGCCTGCTTTAAAACCGACCCATTGGGGGCAACGGACAAATTTAAGACTTTAGTCCTAGGCAAAACGGGGAAAAATCTCCCCTCCGATAGGTGCGGAATTAAGAAGATTGGAAGAGAATATTAATGTGGGGCGATCGCCGCTCACTTTCGTCTACAGTGAGTTGTTCGGATGGAGCAACGGCGGCGAAGCCGAAAATGGCGAAAAATGGGTGAGATCAGAAAAGGAACCGACGACTTGCCGTGTTTCGTCTCGGTTCCTTCTCTGGTTCGCTCCTCACACAATAGTAAGAATAACCAATGGATGTGATTCTGTCAACTTAATTGTCAACCAAAATTGCCAAACAGGGGAAAATGCTCCGCCATTAAGATCACAGCAGCAATAAATCTCCCATCCAGTTCGGAGATTTCACCATTCGCCCCCCTGCCGAATTCAGACAGAATCCCGCACCATAGAATAGTGACCCAACAAAGGAGTCTTGTAGCCATAATGCCAACAGCGAACCTCTCAGCCGCCTCCAAAGCGGTGTCCACCGACCTTGTCCGGACTTATCTCCAGGAGATTGGTCGCGTCCCCCTGCTCACCCACGAGCAGGAAATTTACTACGGCAAGCAAGTCCAGCAAATGATGGCCTTGCTCACCATCAAGGAGGGACTGACCGCCGAACTGGATCCTGAACCCACTCCTACCCAATGGGCCGAAGCTGCCGGTCTCAGTGAAGAAGAGCTAGAGCACCAATTGCATCAAGGGCAACGGGCCAAACGGGCAATGATTGAAGCCAATCTGCGCTTGGTGGTGTCCATTGCCAAAAAATACCAAAAACGCAATATGGAGTTTTTGGATTTGCTGCAAGAAGGGGCCCTGGGTTTAGAGCGGGGCGTGGAAAAATTTGACCCTACCCGGGGTTACAAGTTTTCCACCTATGCCTACTGGTGGATTCGCCAAGCGATTACCCGGGCCATTGCCCAGCAATCCCGCACGGTGCGCCTGCCGATCCACATCACGGAAAAGCTCAACAAAATCAAAAAAACCCAACGGGAACTGGCCCAAGAACTGGGTCGCCGCGCTACCCCTAAGGATATTGCGATCGCCCTTGAGATGGAGCCGAACCAAGTTCGGGATTACCTGACCGTGGCCCGGCATCCCCTCTCCTTGGATATGCGGGTGGGGGACAATCATGATACGGAGTTATCTGAACTCCTCGAAGATCAGGATTCTTCCCCTGACGACTACGCCACCCAGGAATCCCTGCGGCAGGATCTCCAAAACCTGATCGCTGAACTCACCCCCCAACAGCGGCGGGTGATCATTCTGCGCTACGGGTTGGAAGATGGCAACCCCCTTTCTTTGGCAAAAATTGGCCATCAGCTCAGTTTGAGTCGAGAGCGGGTGCGTCAACTGGAGCAACAGGCCCTTAACCAATTACGCAAACGGCGGGCCCGGGTGAAAGAATACGTGGCTAGCTAGGAAATCGCCCTAGCAATCCACTCGTTTATTTGATGTTCAAGACTTCAATTTGTGTTGGTGAGAGGTGGGGGTGAGCAATCTGCTCACCCTTTTTTATGGCCTCAATTGGCGGCGCAGTAGGTATTCACCCCATCGACCAAGTCGGTTTCCCGCTGTACAGCTTGCTCCAACTTCACCTTCGCCACATCCACCCCTTCCCGATTCAGCTCCTTATAGCTTTGGGAATAAGCGCGGGTCGCCTTGGCAATCTCGGTATACATGGTGACAAATTCCCCTTGATATTGTTGCAGTTGGGGATCATCTAAGCCAAGCGTTTGCATGTCTTGGGCTGCTTTATCGAGGGTATCGGCAGCTTGCAGCCAAATGAGGGGGTCTTGGGTGTTTTGATCCTCGGTGAGAATTTCAATTTCCGCTGTAGCACCATTGGCGATCGCCACCAAGTTATTACACTGGAGGAGCCGACTGGCAGCACAACTGCTGGTCAACGCGGACAAAGCAGCGATGAAAACAACATAGGGCAAGCCGTGCATAATCGTTCCTCTTCACTCAACTCAGTAATTATCCCGAATCTGATTCTAACGCCATTTTTTAGGAGAATTGCAGTCCCAAGGGGTTCCCTCCCTCCCCCATCCCGAGGTTGATAAACTCGCCTTGGTTAATTTTTGATGAGTTTTTTGTTAAATTTGGGGGCGATCACCCCCTCCAGGCCCCACCCTAGAGAAAAGACGTTTCCCCCAACTCAGATGTTAGAAATCCTTGATTTAGACCGCTCCCTTGAGAAAGACACTTATAAACAGGAGCTAGAAGCCCTGATGCAGCAGTTGCGATCGCTCCAACAGGCCTGTTGGGAGACGAAACTGCCGGTGATCATTGTCCTCGAAGGTTGGGCGGCGGCGGGGAAGGGGGCGCTGGTGAAAAAAATGGTCAACTATATGGACCCGCGCGGGTTTTCAGTCTATACCACGTTGCCCCCCACGGAAACCGAGGCTCAATATCCCTTCCTCTGGCGGTTTTGGCAGCAATTGCCCCCCAAGGGGGCGATCGGCATTTTCTACCACAGTTGGTATACCCATGTTTTAGAAGACCGCCTTTTGGCCCAGGTGTCCCCGGAGCGGGTGCCGCAAATCATGGCCCAGATCAATGCCTTTGAGCGACAGTTGTATGAAGATGGGGCGGCGATCGCCAAGTTCCACATCCACCTCAGCCGCAAAGAGTTAAAAAAACGCCTCAAAAAAGCCGCTAAGGATGAACTCACCGCCTGGCGCGTGCGCCCCGAAGATTGGCAACAGCACAAACGCTATGACGAATATGTACAACTCACTGAAGAAATGCTCGTCCAAACCAGTACCGGCGTTGCCCCTTGGACGTTGGTAGAGGGCAATTGTGAGCATTGGGCGCGGGTAAAAGTCCTCTCCCAACTGGTGGCGGTGATTACCGAAGCCCTGGATCGCCGCGCCACGATCCAACCGCCCCCCACCAGTAGCGCCCAAACGGAACTCCTCCCCACGGAACCCAACACCCTCGCCGCTGTCGATCTCAGCCTCAAACTCACCAAGGATGATTATAAGGAACGGCTCCGGGCCGCCCAGTTAGAGCTACGCCGCCTCCAACTCCACATTCACCAGCAACAAATCCCCGTGGTTTTGTTGTTTGAAGGCTGGGATGCCGCCGGCAAAGGGGGGGCGATTAAGCGGCTCACGGATATCCTCGACCCCCGTAGCTACAAGGTCAACCCCTACGCCGCCCCCACCGAGGAAGAAAATCGCTACCATTACCTCTGGCGGTTTTGGCGGACACTGCCCCCAGCGGGAAAAATTGGCATCTGCGATCGCAGTTGGTACGGTCGGGTTTTAGTGGAGCGGGTGGAAGGTTTTGCCAATGACATCGAATGGCGGCGGGCCTACCGAGAAATCAATGAGTTTGAAGCCCAGCTCACCACCAGCGGCTACGTTGTCGTCAAGTTTTGGCTCCACATTGACCCCGATGAACAGTTACGCCGCTTTGAACAACGGGATGATGATCCCTTTAAGCAGTACAAGCTCACTGCAGAAGATTGGCGCAACCGCGATCGCTGGCCCCTCTACGATGTGGCGGTGAACCAGATGATCACCCGCACCAGCACCCCCACCGCCCCCTGGGTCGTGGTTCCCGGCAATGATAAATACTATGCCCGCGTGTTTGTGATTGAAAGCGTGATTCAGGCCCTCTGTGGGGAATTGAAGCGGCGGGAAAAATTGCGGGATTAGGGAATGGGGAATTAGGTTCCGACAATCTCGCTCTTCACCGGATCAGATTTATCAGATACTAAAATTTGCTGCTCACGGGGCTAACCCCAACGGTTCTCCATGTTTGAAATTCTCACCAGTCTGCTCCTGCTGCTGCTGATTCTGGTTTTGATCTATTACCTCTTGGTGCAGGTGATTCCCCGGCAGACCCTCGTGTTTCTCGGTGGGGGGTTTTTAATCGCGATTATCTTGGTGAGCTTTTTCATCCCCAGTTATGGCCCGACGGCGGTGCTGTGGCGCGTTGTCTCCCTACCCCTCCATCCCGTCGGGTTGGCCATGGTGATGGTGTTGTTGGCAGTGCTGCGGATCAAGAAAGACAAAATTGAAAAACCTGCCCCCACGTTCCTTTGGGTGGCATTGATTACGCTACTCCTGGGCAGTAATCCCCTGATTGCCTATCAATTGGCGCAAATCATCGAACTGGAAGCCGTCACCATTGAGGTTCAAAAGCAAGGCATCTGTTTGGTGAATTGCCCCCCTGAGCCGGAGGTGAGCGGCGCGATCGTCGTTTTGGGATCGGGGACAACGGAGCCAAATATTCCCTATCGCACCCAAATTCAATTGACGAGCCAGGGCGATCGCCTCCTTTACACCGCCACCCTCTACGAACAACAGCGGGCCCGAGGCAGCACCCCCCGCGTGATCATCTGCGCCCCGCCCCGCAATTACCTTGCGGGGAATGAAACTCAAATCAGTGAGGCGGAGGATATTAGCCGCGTCTTACAACGGTTAGGTATTCCCCGGGATCTGATCATTTTGGAAAACCGGGGTGTGCATCTCCACATGCACGCCGTTGAGGTGCGGGATATCCTCAATCAAACCGGGTTAGCAGAGAGTTTTGTGATCCTCGTGACTTCTGGCCTACGGCTCCGCCGTGCCGCCCAAACCTTCCGTCAAGTGGGGATCCGCGTTGTCCCCCGCCCCAGTTCTTTCCACACATTCCAGAGCGATGGCACACCGGAGCGACGACTCACGGCGACGGATTTCCTCCCTTCAATCCAAGCCCTCCAAATCACCCACGATGTCATTGATGAATATTTTGCGACGATCTACTATTTCCTTCGAGGTTGGCTCTCGCCAGTGGTGTATTAAACGGTCATAGCGGGTTCCGGGGGGGCGATTTCTGGGGTTAGTTGTTCGATCATTTCCACCAGTTCCCGTTCAA
>RECT01000225.1 GCA_007693875.1 Spirulina sp. DLM2.Bin59 | reverse complement strand
GATCGCGCCCCCACCCCCAAACGGTGGTGGGAGCCGGGAAGGTGCAGGATATTGCCCTAGCGGCCCAAACCTTGGGGGCCAATCTGATCGTCTTTGACCGAGATCTGTCCCCCGCCCAAACCCGCAATTTAGAGCAGCGCATTGGCCTCCGGGTGGTCGATCGCACCGAAGTGATCCTCGATATTTTCGCCCAGCGGGCCCAATCCCAAGCGGGGAAACTGCAAGTGGAGTTAGCCCAATTGGCCTACCAACTGCCTCGGCTCACCGGTCGGGGTCAAGCCATGTCCCGCCTGGGGGGGGGGATCGGCACCCGGGGGCCAGGGGAAACGAAGCTGGAAACGGAGCGGCGCACAATCCAACGCCGCCTCACCCGTTTGCAAAAAGAAGTGAATCAATTGCAATCCCACCGCTCCCGGATGCGCCAACAACGGCAAAAGCAGGAAGTGCCCACGGTGGCGATCGTCGGCTACACTAACGCCGGGAAATCAACGCTGATCAATGCCCTCACCAATGCCACGGTTTACACCGCTGATCAACTCTTTGCCACCCTCGACCCCACCACCCGCCGCCTCGTCATCGACAACGAAGATGGCACGCGGGCCATGCTCCTGCTCACGGATACCGTCGGGTTTATCCATGAGCTACCCCCTGCCCTCATTGATGCCTTTCGCGCCACGTTGGAGGAGGTGACAGAGGCCGATGGATTGCTCCATCTGGTGGATCTGTCCCATCCCGCTTGGCAGCATCAGATCAAGGCTGTGGAGGAGATTATTGGCGAGATGGAAATCACGCCGGGGCCGACGTTGTTGGCCTTTAATAAGCTGGATCAGGTGGAGAGTGAAACCCTGGAATTGGCAAAATCCCTCTATCCCGATGCGGTTTATGTGGCAGCGCGGGAGCGCATCGGCTTTGAGACGCTCCGCCAACGGTTGCTGGCGTTGGTGTAGGGTGGCTCTAAAGATGGTTGCAACGCAAGAGGCAGAGGTGCGCCACCGTATCCTCTGGGTTGGTTTCCCAGAGGGCTTTGAAGATGGCCGCTGACTGCTCAATTTCCCCTTGATCATAGAGGTGGATACCCTGCTCAAATTGCGATCGCGTCTCTCGTTTAAACGCCTTTAATCGGGGGGGATCCGACTCATAAATTTCGCAAATTTCCACCGATTCCTTTTTCCCCTTTACCATGATTTTGCCCAGGTATCGCCAGGCAAACTGATCCGGGTTTGCCATTTGTTCTAGGGTTTTACGGCTAATGATCAAGTCTGCCCCAAAGCGTTTTGTGGATTCTTCTAAACGGGAGGCCAGATTCACCGCATCAGCGATGACGGTGGTTTCCATCCGTTGTTCTTCCCCAATGGTGCCGAGCATTAATGTCCCCCGATGGAGACCAATACCGATGTTAATGGCGGGGTAGCCCTCGGCGCGGATTTCTTGGTTGAAGGTGTGGAGGGCTTTTTGCATGGCGATCGCCGCCCCCACAGCATCCTCTACCCGCTGGGGAAATAAAGCCATCACCGCATCGCCAATATATTTATCAATAAACCCGTCATGCTCGCGAATCACTGGGCTAACTTTCCTTAAATAGGCATTGAGAAAATTAAAATTGCGATTGGGGGGCATACTTTCGGAAATACTCGTAAAGGAGCGAATATCGGAAAATAGTACCGTCATTTCCTGCTCAACTTGATCTCCCAATTGCACATCGATAATGCTGGTTTTGCCTAAAAACTGTAAAAATTCATGGGGTACAAAGCGATCAGAAGCCTGGGCATAGGCTTTGAGATGGTTTTCAGCTTCAATAAAGCGGCGCTCTAAAATAAAGGCTAAACCAATTAAAAAAAATAACATTCCCCAGGGATATAGTTGCAAACGCCAGGGAAAAATCATGTAGAGATGATTGAGAATGTCATACATGGTACAGGCTAAAAATAAAGCCAGACCCAAACATAAAGCTTTGGCTTCAGGGTTGCCTTTGTGGGCTTTCCAAATCGCCAAGATAATAATGACGGAGGCGGTGAGTAATGCTCCCATTTGGGTAGGAAAGGCGGCGGTTTTCCAGGTGATGATTTCAGCCCCGGCAAGGATTAATGCCAGGGGAGCATAAAGTAAATGGACTTGCCAAAGCCGTCGAATTAGCTTTTTTGGCCCCAGACCAAAAACATGTTCAAAAAAGAAGCCTAGGCTCACGGGTAAGAGGTGAAATACACCATGGTGGATGAACGTCCAAAGGATGCTGTAGTCAAAAAGGAGGCGAATCACTTGGGCTGTACTGATGGTATAGATGCCAATCAGGTAGGCAACGAAGCTGAAGGAACCATAAATGGAATCGGTTTCGCGAAATAGGCTGATGACGAGGGGGAAAAACCCACAGGTAATAAAGAAGAATCCGAGGATTAAGCGAATGCTATCCCGTAGCACTAACTGACGAAATAAATGG
This sequence comes from Spirulina sp. DLM2.Bin59, assembly GCA_007693875.1. Classification (GTDB taxonomy): domain Bacteria; phylum Cyanobacteriota; class Cyanobacteriia; order Cyanobacteriales; family Spirulinaceae; genus Spirulina. Next base: position 5,087 of record RECT01000225.1, on the reverse strand, counting down.
GGCTTTTTGCCGTACAGCAATCGACCATCGTAGCCAAGACTGATGCTAGATTGACCGGCCACATAGCTGCGGATCAAGAGGGTTTGGCCGTGGTGTTCCGGTCGGAGGGCAATGATCGGGAATTCACCTTCTTTGTGTTTCAGTGTGTTGTTGGCGGTGAGTTCATCGAAAATATAGATTACTTCGCCGTTGATGGAGGCTTCGAGGATGTGAGGAATGCCTTGGAAATAGAGGGCGGGGAAGGCCAATTGTGTTTCTGGGAGGGGGATGGCCAGCCAAAGGGCCTCGGCTCCCGGGGGAACACTGAGCCGCTGGGGAGGGGCGATCGCCTGCCAAACCTGGGAATCCCGGGTGGGTTCCGGCTCAGATTCGAGGCGATCCCAGTGGTATTGCCAATGTTCGGTGAGGGGGAAGAGGGTGGCCTGAGTTTGTCCCTGGAGCAGTTGAGCCTGAACTGGCACAAGACAACTGATGATCAATACACCTAACCAGAGAATCAGGCGACCATAGGGAAACCTACTGAGCCGCAACTGCATTTGTGTTATTCCTCGCAAATGATTAAAATCCATTCACTAAATATTGAGGATATTGTCCCCTAATCGTGGGGTGCTCAGGGGTCAAGGGTCATGGTTGTGCTTTCGTCGCCGACTGCTCATCTTAACAAATCTACAGTCAACCGACTGTTAACCATAGGTGGTGATCAGATCGGCGGCCCAGGCGATCGCCGCCGATTGACTCGGAAATTGGTCGGCAAATTGGCTTTGTAAATGGCCGGCGATCGCCCCTAAGGTTTCCCCCCGCTCCAGATCAGCGAATACCAATTGCGCCATTTTTCCCCGTGGCGATAGACCGGGGGCGTAGTCGCTGCGGCGGGTGGTGAAGGTGGCGGGGTTGAGGGGTTGGCCTTGGAATGTGGATTGTTTGAAGGTCAGGGTTTGGGATTGCTGCTCAATCACCGTCTGCCATTGCCAAATATATTCACCATTGACCAAATTGGCTTGGAGATGCACCGTGAGGCGATCGCCCTTCTCCAACATCACCGGCTGCGGCCAGGGGAAAAACCCCTGGCCATAGACCAGCGGCGTTTCCCCCGGTCGATTACTAAAACCAATGTCCTCCCACAGCGTCGTATCAAACCACAGCCCTAAACCGTGGCAGAGGCTCTCTTGTTCCATTTGCCAAGTGAGATCCCCCTGAACATGGGGGGAGGCAATGGTTCGATAATCCAGCGTTGCCCATTGTCCTGGCTCCACTAAACAGGCCTCTGGGGGAATCAATGCCTTGCGCCAATGGTGGGTAATGTAGGGTTGGGCGGCGGCAAAATCAAAGCCATGGGGTTGGGATTGCCAGGGGGTGGCGTAGTGGGTGGCGTAGGTTTCGGGTAAATGGACTAATGTGGCCCAGAGGCGATCCTGTTGGGGAATCATGGCTCCCCCCTTGGCCAGCAACTGCTCCCGACAATGGATCACCGTGGGAATGTGGCGACCAAAGAGGGGCAACACCCCCCGCAGATCTGAGACCATCACATCCATTTTTGCCGGGAAAGTGAGCTGGGTGACATCCCCCTGCTGGAGGTGAATGATCTCGCTGTAGCCGTTGGCGGCAATGAGGGTTTGGGCGATCGCCACCACCCCATCCACATCCACCCCATAAACTCGCCCCGCCCCACAGCGGGCAGCAATCAGGGCATGAATCCCCGTACCGGTGCCAATATCGAGGGCGATCGCCCCTGGCCACACCGTCGCCCGCAAGGCCGCCTCATAGGCCGCCATCCGTCCCTGATCCGCCACCATCTTGCCGTAACCAAACAAACTGTACATTGCCAGCCACCTCCTAACCTTGGGCGTATTTTCCCCCAATGGGTCAACAGTTGCGGATAAATTTGCAAGGATTACCAACGGGGGCCGGTGAAGGGAATCAAGAAACGCTAGGCTAGAGAAAGTTTTTGGAATTGAGATGAAGCCATGAAACGTCGCAGCCGCTCGGCCTACGATCGCCCCCCAGAACGTTACGATCGCCCTGCTGCACCCCGCAACCCCGGGGGCGGCGGCCCCTTCAAAGCCTTCAACTATGGCACAGCCGCACTTTTGGGGGGGGTGTTTGTCCTCGGGTTGGGGGCGGGAATGGCCCTGAGCCTGTCCCCAGGGGATAACATCGCCAACGTGGCTTCCCGGGAAGTCATCGACCGCAGCGCCCCCAATGCGGAAATTTGCTTGCAATACGGGGCCAGTGCGATCGTCACGGATATGCGCCTCTTTGTCACCCTCAACCCCTTCAACGTCTACGTCACCCAACCGGTGATGCAGCCGGGCTGTGTGTTGCGGCGCAATAACTGGTCAATTTTGCAGCAACGGAAACTGATCACCAACGAACAGGTTAACGATTGCAAAAACCGCATGAATACCTTTGGGTTTACCGGAACCCTAGAGAGTAGCAATCCTAAAATTGCCTGTATTTATCAAAACAATGCCGCAGGGAATTTGTTCTTAAATCGGCCCGGCATGGTGGATGCGCCCCAGGAGACGGAGAATTTTTAGGGGCAGTAGCAAATTAATGTAGGGGCGAAAAATCTTTGTGCCTCCGGCAGGCCGCCAACGCCCCCACGCCGATCCGTTTCACGCTCCCCACTCCCTACTCCTTACTTCCTACTCCCTACTCCAAATTTCCCCTACAATCAGAAGGGCTTAATTTTGGAGCGATCGCCCTTGGCTGCCCCCCTTCCCTGCATTGGTTGGCGTGAATATTTGGCTCTTCCCGATTTGGGCATTGATTCCATCAAAGCTAAAATTGATACGGGGGCGCGATCCTCGGCTCTCCATGCCTTTGAGATTCAGGGGGGAGAAGAAAATGGCCTGGCGATCGTTCAGTTTAAAGTCCATCCCCAACAACGCTCCACCCACCTCACCATCACCACCCAAGCCCCCCTCTGGGAACAGCGCACGATCAAAAATTCCGGCGGCCATGCCCAACTGCGCCCCGTCATCCGCACCACCATCACCCTCGGTGGTCAGACCTGGCCCATTGACCTCACCCTCACCCGGCGGGATGCCATGGGGTTTCGGCTTTTATTAGGACGGGAAGCCATCCGCCATCGCTTTTGGGTGGATCCGGGACGTTCCTATCTCCAATCTGTACGGCCCCCCAAACAGAACGCCACCCTTCACCCTTGATCCCCCCCTTTATTGCCGACCATGGCCATGAAAATTGCAATTTTGTCTCAGGATGCCTCCCTTTATTCCACCCGTCGCCTCCGGGAAGCGGCGGAAGAAAAGGGCCATGATGTGCGGGTGATTAACTATCTCCGCTGTTATATGAATATCACCTCCCACAATCCGACCATTGTCTATAACGGCAAGACGTTGGAGAATTTTGACGCGGTGATTCCCCGCATTGGCGCATCGCGGACATTTTACGGTACGGCGGTGGTGCGGCAGTTTGAGGTGATGGGGGTGTTTAGTGCCAATGAATCCCAAGCCATTTCGCGATCGCGGGATAAACTGCGCTGTTTACAAATTTTGGCCCGGGAGGGGATTGGTTTACCCGTGACGGGGTTTGCCCATGCCACGGAGGATATTGATGGCTTAATTGATACCGTCGGCGGTGCGCCTTTGGTGATTAAGTTGTTGGAGGGAACCCAGGGGTTAGGGGTGGTGTTGGCGGAAACCAAACCGGCGGCGCGATCGGTGATCGAAGCCTTTCGGGGCTTGGAGGCGAATATTTTAGTACAGGAATATATCGGCGAGGCAAAGGGGGCGGATCTGCGCTGCTTTGTCGTCGGCGGTAAAGTCGTCGCCGCCATGAAAAGGCAAGGCCCCCCTGGGGAGTTTCGCTCCAACCTCCATCGCGGCGGCTCCGCCACGGGCGTAAAACTGACCCCAGAGGAGCGCAGCACAGCGGTGCGATCGGCCAAGGCCATGGGGCTACGGGTGGCGGGGGTGGATCTGTTGCGCTCCAATCATGGCCCAGTGGTGATGGAGGTGAATTCCTCCCCCGGTTTGGAGGGGATTGAACGCTCTACGGGGGTGAATGTGGCGGGCAAAATCATTGATTTCATTAGCAAGAATGCCAAACCCGGCAGCGGGCGCGATCGTATTCAGTATTAGCCTTGGCTTCAGGGAGGGCGATCGCCTCTTTCAGCAGCTTCAGGGTGACAGGCTAGAAAAGTTTGCTAAAACACTCAACGATGGTGCTTCCTTCTTTAGAGCATTCCTGGGATTGCGGGGGTAGGGGCGAAAAATTTTTCGCCCTCCGGGGCGTGGTTGGCCCATAACCCTAAAGAATTGCTGCGATTTTTTCAGGGGGATCAGTGTTGTGGTTCAAGATGGGATCAGACCCTCGATTTCCAACGCTCCTATGCTCGAACATGATGTGATCATTGTCGGCGGCGGCTTGGCCGGTTGCCGTGCTGCCCTCGAAATTAAACGGACTAACCCCAGCTTTAACGTCGCCCTCGTCGCCAAAACCCACCCGATCCGCTCCCACTCCGTCGCTGCCCAAGGGGGCATCGCCGCCAGCTTGCAAAACGTCGATCCCGAAGATAGTTGGGAGAGCCACGCCTTTGATACCGTTAAGGGTTCCGATTATTTGGCGGATCAGGATGCGGTGGAATTCCTCACCCGTGAGGCTCCGGAGGTGATTATTGAACTGGAACATTTGGGCGTGTTGTTTTCGCGGTTGCCCAGTGGTGAGATTGCCCAACGGGCCTTTGGGGGCCATAGCCATAAACGGGCCTGCTATGCGGCGGATAAGACGGGCCATGCGATGTTGCATGAATTGGTGAGCAATCTGCGATCGCACGGTGTCATCCTTTATGAAGAATGGTACGTTTTAGAACTGATCGAAGCCAATAATGTGGCCCAAGGGGTGGTAATGTACCATATCCTCGATGGTCGCCTGGAGGTGGTGCGGGCCAAGGCAGTGATGTTTGCTACCGGGGGCTATGGTCGGGTATTTAACACCACCTCCAATGATTACGCTTCGACGGGGGATGGGTTGGCCATCTCTGCCCGGGCGGGGTTGCCCCTGGAAGATATGGAGTTTGTCCAGTTCCACCCCACCGGCCTTTATCCGGCGGGGGTGTTGATCTC
>RECT01000067.1 GCA_007693875.1 Spirulina sp. DLM2.Bin59 | reverse complement strand
CTGAACATCAATAAACCCCCCATGGCTTCTGACAATGCCTAAAACGGCGGATAGGCCTAACCCTGTCCCCTTGCCAATTTCCTTCGTGGTGAAAAAGGGGTCAAAAATGCGGGGCAACAGGGCCGGCGCAATGCCCATGCCGGTATCGGTGATGGTGACTTCCACATGGGGGCCGGCGATCGCATCTAAATGTTGCCGCGCCAAAGCATCATCCACCATCACATTCGCCGCCGTAATACTGAGGCTCCCCCCATGGGGCATGGCATCCCGGGCATTGACACAAAGATTCATCAACACCTGATGCAATTGGGTGACATCCCCATTAACCATCCATAAATCTGGATCTACTTCCACAAAAATATCAATGGATTTGGGCAGGGTTTGGCGAATAATATGGCGAATTTCCGTAATCAGGTGGCTCACCTGTAAACAAACCCGTTTACCCTCAATGCCCCGGGCAAAGGAAAGAATTTGCTTAATCAGATCGCTGCCCCGCCGCGCACTGGTTTCGAGAATTGTCAAGAGGTTGCGGGTTTGGTCGTTGATGTTGGGAAACTTGAGGGGCAGGAGTTGGGCGACGGAGAGGACGGGGGTGAGGATATTGTTGAGGTCATGGGCAATGCCGCTGGCCAGGGTTCCTAAACTTTCCAGGCGTTGGGCCCGTAAAAACTGGGCTTCCAATTGCTTTTTCTCGGTGATATCCATGTGGAGGCCGATCATCCGTTGGGTCTGCCTCAAGGGATCATCAAAAATGCTGCTGGTAATGGCAATCCAATGGAGTTCGCCATCGGGCCAGATGATCCGAAATTCCAAATTTAACCCCTGGCCGCTGTTGAGGATTTGCTCCATGGCAACATCAACCCGACCCCGGTCTTCGGGATAAATCCGCTCTAGCCAGGGTGAAGGGCGATCGCCAAAACTCCCCGGCTGTAACCCATAGAGGGCCTCTAACTCCGCCGTCCACAACACCTGATGCTCCGGCAGCAACCATTCAAACGTGCCAATCTTGCCCACCTGTTGCGCGAGGGCCAGGCGGTCTTGGATTTGTTGCCGCCAGGCAATTTCCTGCCAGAGGGATTCATTGGCGGCCTTTAATTCAGCGGTGCGTTGTTGCACCCGCAACTCTAGGGTTTCATTGGCAATGCGGAGATCTTCGGCACTTTGTTTCCGCTCAATGGCATACCGCAGCGCCCGCACTAAAACTTCCGAGTTAATTTGTCGCTTAATTAAATAATCCTGGGCCCCATGGCGCACCGCCCGCACCGCCAATTCATCATCATTTGTGTTGGTGAGGACAACAATGGGTAGGTGGGGGGTCACGGCTGTCACCGTATCCAGGGAAGCCAAGCCGTAACTATCGGGGAGCGTCAGATCCAACAGGACAATATCGAAATCTTCACGGGTTAAATGGTCGATGGCCACCTGTAGCCGTTGGACATGGACTAAATGGCTCTCTGTTAAAGCACTGCCCTTGAGCACCTCCTGCAAGAGTCTGGCATCAGCCAAACTATCCTCAATTAAAAGGATGGCCAGTTGATCGGTACTTAGAGCTGATGGGGGGGTAAGGTGACTGTTTCTAACCAAAATGCTTCAATTCCCCGGACAATTTTGAACAGTTCGCTCAGGTTCCGGGATTTGGAGATGTAGCAGTTGACATGGAGATCATAGCTTTTCATGATGTCATCGTCATTGCGGGAAGTGGTCAAGACCACCACCGGAATCCGCCTGAGTTGGGGATCAGCTTTGATCTCCGCAAGGACTTCCCGGCCATCCTTGCGGGGTAGATTGAGGTCCAAGAGAATCAGATCCGGCAAGATCGCCGGTTGATCCCCCTCGCCCCGCAGACAGGCCATGGCCTCGACACCATCGCGGGCGATCGCCACCTCATAATCTACAGTACTCCCTTTGAGGGCCTCTTGAATAAGGCGAATATCGCCCCAATTGTCTTCAACTAAAAAGATAGTTTTGCGCTTTACGTCGGTTAACATGATGGCGATCGCGACCTCCCACTGGCAAGGTGAAATAAAATGTAGCACCGTGTCCGAGTTCGGACTCGACCCAAATCCGGCCCCGGTGGCAATCGACAATTTTCTTACAAATTGCCAACCCCATGCCAGAACCAGGATACTCATCACGGGTATGGAGGCGTTGGAAAATCACAAAAATGCGATCGGCGAATTGGGCATCTAAGCCAATGCCGTTATCCTCTACCGCAAACAACCAATGATCATCCTGACGCTCCACCCCAATATGAATCTGAGGCGATACATCGGGGCGTTGAAACTTAATGCCGTTACCGATGAGATTTTGAAACAGTTGCATCAGTTGGGTGGCATCCGCCACCACGGTGGGCAATTCATCCCAGGTAATCTGGGCTTGGGTTTCCCCGATGCGACTGCGCAAATTGCCCATGGCTCGATTCACCGCCGTTTCCACTGGGGTTAACTCACAGTCAATGCCCCGGAGATCCACCTTAGAATAGGCCAACACATCATCGATCAGGGTTTGCATTAAGCTCACCCCATCAACGGCAAAGTTAATAAACTCCTTGGCATCTTGATCTAGGGCATCGTCGTAGCGCATTTCTAGCAACTGCACATAGTTGGCCACCTGGTTGAGGGGTTCCTGGAGATCATGGGAGGCCACATAGGCGAATTTTTTCAATTCAGCGTTAGATCGCTCTAAATCCTGAGCCAGGAGAGCGAGATCCTCCGCCTGCCGCAGGACAATATTGACAATCGCCTTGCGCAACTCCAGAGTTGAGCGGATTTCCACTTCTTGCCAGGGCAAGGAGGTCAATTGCACCGTTTCTTTCCAGAGGGCGAAGGACTGACGGGGGGAAAGCTTCACGGTGCCGTCTTGATCTTCGACGGAATAGGCTTCGCCGGGATTCCCCCCCCAGTTAACGGTTTGCAGAACTTCAGGACGGAACCAGAGTAAAAAACTATGTTTAGCAATGGGAATGGCCAGCAGGCCGCTGGCCACCGCTTTAAAGCGCTCTGCTTCAAAATAGACCGCCGGCAGGGAATCCGTCACAAACACCTCATCGGTGATCGTTTTCCCTAACCATTGGGCTAAATAGTTTAATTCCTGGGGATCGGGGGTTTTGCCGAGGGTTGTCCAATGGCCGTTAAAGCAGATGGCGGCTCCGGTGGCATTGGCGAGATCCAACAGGGTTACTGGCCCATTCACCAGGCCTTGAATAAAATCATCGGCTTCGGACATGGCTTCGACGAGGGTAGTCTGTACCTGGGCCAACTTCACTCGGTAATGGTAATCTGCCTCTTCTTCCCGATTGGCAATGTCCGTAAATACAACGCGACCGAGGAATTCGCAGGCTTTGCGCAATTCGTAGGGAACCTGTTTAGGGGTGCGGTGGTGACAGGCGATTAAGCCCCAGAGGCGCTGATCTTTAATCAGGGAAATGGTCAGGGATGCGCCCACCCCCATGTTTTGTAAATATTCTAGATGGCAGGGGAAGGGACTGCGGAGGATGGAAAGGGTGAGATCCGTGGGTTGGTGCGATCGCGGATTGACATCGGGATAGAGTGCCACCGGTTGAGCGGTGCTGTCGGGGATCATCCGAATCGCGTTGGAGAGGAAGAGATGGCGGGCGGGGGCGGGAATATCGGATTCGGGGAAATGCAACCCCAGGTAGGATTCCAGTTCGGGAATTTTGGCTTCCGCCAGGACTTCGCCGTGATTATCTTGGTCAAAGCGGTAGAGCATGACCCGATCAAAGTCGGTCATTTTTTGCACTTCCTGGACAATCACCTGGCAAAAGTCTTGGAGATTGGCGGTGTCTTCGAGGCGATGGATGGAGGCCTTGGCGAGATGATAGAAGCTTAAAAAAGGGATTTCTTCTTGGGCGATCGCCGGCTCACATTCCATCACCAATTCTTGGGTGGCTGTGCGATAAAACACCGCATCAAACACCCGATAATCATCACCGTGGCGACGTACCCAAATTTTACTGGGGTTAATGCTATCAAGGTTGGAGCCATACAGGCCGGCTTTAATGCGATCAACTTGGAAGGAATCGAGGATCACCTCCAAACTTTGGCCCAGGAGTTGATCAGGGGCTACACCGAGGAGTAACTGTGTATTTTTGCTCACCTGCAAAATCGTTAGGTCATCTTCCGCCAAGACCAAGAGAATCCCGTGGGGCTGAACCTGGGTGAGGGTATGAATAACCGGTTGCTTAAGCTGATTGAGATCGTAGTTTGAAGTGATGAAATTGAGGTTGCCCATAATGACCTGTTCCACACGGGATCGAGAATAATGGCGATCGCCTCAGTTTTGCCGAATTTGCCAAAATCGCAGCGAATTGCTAAGGGGTCTCTTCTTTGACATTAATTGATTTTGTCGAAAAATGTCGCCAAAACAACATTAAATAAAGCCTCAATTTAAAGACTTTTGTGACAGAACGTCATGATTGATCACGGAAAAATACAAAACGTTAACAATGCCACGGTCTGGCAAGGGAACAACGGCATTCTGGCCCCATGCTCGCTGCTCGGCAAGATGAAGATTTATTGCTGATGCCATGCCTCCCGGGGCAAAAGCTCGGCAAGGGCGGAGGGAGGCGATCGCCCTCCCCTGCCGCCACAACGTTAACTTTAATATTTCTTAATATTTCCCCTCCCGAGGGGATAATGGTATTTCAGACTACAAAAAATCTGGTAATGAGGATCTAGGATGATTGCTCTTAATCCTGCGGTTTCTCTGCCTACCTGCTCAGAAACTGCCCTAACCTGTGAATGTGAGGTAACGAACGGAAATGGTACAAGCTAACTTTGGGCGACGGAAATTCCTGCTCTACGGTACAGCCGCCCTAGGAACCAGCATTTTACTGAAAGCCTGCGGTGCTCCCCCGGAACAAAGCGGCACCACAACCCCCGGCGGTGGCACAACATCCACCCCTAGTGGAGACGGAGACACGATCAAAGTCGGGATTCTCCATTCCCTCAGCGGCACAATGGCCATCAGTGAGACCACCGTTGTTGATGCGGAAAAACTGGCCATCAAGGAAATTAACGAAGCTGGCGGTGTTTTAGGCAAGCAAATTGAGGCGATCGTCGAAGATGGCGAGTCCGATTGGCCCACCTTCGCGGAAAAAGCCGGCAAACTCATCGACCAAGACCAAGTTTCTGTCGTGTTCGGCTGCTGGACTTCCGCCAGCCGCAAAGCCGTCTTAGATGTCTTTGAATCCAAAGACCACATGCTGTGGTATCCCGTCCAGTACGAAGGCCAAGAATGCTCTCGCAACGTCTTCTACACCGGAGCCGCCCCCAACCAGCAAATTGAGCCAGCGGTGGAATGGCTCCTGGAAAATAAAGGCGATAAATTCTTCCTGGTAGGTTCGGACTATGTTTTCCCCCGCACCGCCAACACGGTAATCAAGGAGCAACTCAAAGTCCTCGGCGGCGAAACGGTGGGCGAGGATTACCTGCCCTTGGGGAATACCGAAGTGACCCCGATCATCACCCGGATTCAGCAGGCCCTCCCCGATGGCGGCGTGATCTTCAACACCCTCAATGGCGAGAGTAATGACGCTTTCTTTAAACAAATGCAGGGGGCAGGGTTAAGCCCCGATAAATACCCCATCATGTCCGTCAGTGTGGCAGAGGAAGAAGTACGGCAAATTGGCCCCGAATTCCTCAAGGGTCACTACGCCTCTTGGAACTACTTCCAAACCGTAGACACCCCCGAAAATACCAAGTGGGTGGCAGATTTCAAAGCGGAGTACGGCGACGATCGCGTCACCAACGACCCCATGGAAGCTGCCTACATCATGGTTTACCTCTGGAAACAGGCGGTGGAAGAAGCCGGAACCACGGATATTGAAGCAGTGCGGGCCGCCGCTGTGGGCCAGACCTTCGATGCCCCGGAAGGCAAAGTCACCATGAATGCGAACCATCACCTTTCCAAAACCGTGCGCATTGGTGAAATTCGCGAAGATGGCATGTTTGAAATCGTCTACGAAACCGATGGCCCCCTTGATCCTGAACCCTGGAACCAGTTTGTTCCCGATACCAAGGGCTATGGCTGCGATTGGACAGACCCCACCAAGGGTGAGCGCTACAAAATGGAGGCATAACTAGAGTCTCGATCAACGGCCATCCCCCTGATGGCCGTTGCTTTGCTACTCTATCCAGGAAAACCACTATGGCGGATTTGGCACTACAACTTTTCATTGGTGCGTTTAATGGCATCAGTATTGGTTCGGTTCTACTGATCGCGGCCCTGGGGCTAGCGATCGTTTTTGGCTTAATGGGGGTGATTAACCTCGCCCATGGGGAATTGATGATGCTGGGGGCCTATGCCACCTTTTTTGTGCAAAATGTTTTCAATGGTTGGGGCGATCCCTGGGCCCAAATTTATACCATTGCAGCGATTCCGGTGGCCTTTCTGGTCGCTGCCTTAGTGGGGTTAATCCTGGAACGAGGGGTGATCCGCTTCCTCTATGGCCGGCCTTTGGAAACGCTGCTGGCCACCTGGGGGGTGAGCTTGATCCTGCGGCAATTTGTCCGTACCACCGTCAGCACCCGCAACGTCGATGTTACTGCGCCCGCTTGGTTGCGGGGCGGCATCCAAATCCCGACGGGGGCCGTGCCGATCCAACTCCCCTATGCCCGGATTTTTATTATTATCCTGACGATTATTTGTGTGGTGGGGGTGTATTTCTTCCTCAACCGCTCCAGTTGGGGGCTACGGATTCGCGCCGTTACCCAAAACCGTTCCATGAGTGCCTGTTTAGGGATTCCCACGGCCCAGGTGGATGCCCTCACCTTTGCCCTCGGTTCCGGGTTGGCGGGGGTGGCCGGTTGTGCGATTACGCTCCTGGGATCAGTGGGCCCCAATACGGGTCAAAACTACATCATTGATACTTTTATGGTGGTGGTGGTGGGCGGTGTGGGCAACCTGTTTGGCTCGATTATTTCCGCGATGGTGATTGGCATTGTCACCTATCTGATCGGGTCGGGGACTTTTGCCACATTGCTGAGTCCGGTGGATTGGCTGCAACCGGTGGTGGAGTTTTTCAACTTTTTTGCCGATTCCAGTATGGCGAAGGTGATGGTGTTTGGTTTAATTATTGCCTTTCTCCAAGTCCGACCAGCGGGAATTTTCCCTCCCAAAGGCCGTGCCGTCGAGTTATGATCCTACCCCCCTTTTTTAAGGGGGGCAGGGGGGGATCTTTCCCCTATTTACCTTCTAGATAAATGACGTTATGACTGTCGAGGGTTTGAGTCCAGTTCAACAAAAAAAGGCGATCGCCACCCGCCGATTGCTTATAGAAGGCATTGCCATTATTGTCTTTGGCATCATCCTCATGGGGGTGATCCCTTCCTTACTCCCTGCCTTTCAACTCAAGCTCTTGGGGCGGTTCCTCTCCTTGGCGATCGTGGCCTTGGGGGTTGATTTAATTTGGGGCTATACCGGCCTCTTGAGCTTGGGGCAAGGGATTTTCTTCGCCTTGGGGGGCTATGGCTTGGCCATGCACCTCAGTTTGCAACTGCCGGAGGGTCAAATCCCGAGCTTATTCCGCCTCTATGGGGTT
>RECT01000070.1 GCA_007693875.1 Spirulina sp. DLM2.Bin59 | reverse complement strand
CCGGGAAGGGTGCGGAATAGGGGCATGAGGGCGGGGATGCAAACGAGGATGAGGCGATCGCACCTTTGGGCCGCTAAGGGAATAAACCGGCTAAATTGGATGGCATCGCCGGCCCCCTGTTCCGTATGGACTAATAGGGTTTTGCCTGCAATCTCTTCCCCCTGCCAACGGGGTTGGGGGCAATCAAAGGGGGTAAATTCCTCCGTTTGCCAACGCCATTCTGCTTCCGCCCAGCCTTGGGCATATTCCCCCAACCGCAAGAGGAGCATGCCTAAATTGAAGTGGGCGACGGCAAATTGGGGGTCAAGGGCGATCGCCCGCTCAAAATCTCCCCTGGCATCCCGCCAATGGCCGCGGCCTTGGGCAATAATCCCCAAATTGTTATAGAGGGCGGGGTTATGGGGTTCGACGGCGAGGAGCGTTTTAAATTCGGCTTCGGCTTCTGCCCACCGCTCTTGCTCACGGTAGATCACCCCGAGGTTATAGCGGGCCAGTTGAAAATCGGGCTTCAGCTTGAGGCATTGTTGATAATGGGCAATGGCGGCATCAAGCTGGCCACTGTTGTAGCGATCGTTCCCGGCTCGGAATTGAAATTGTGCTTCTTCATCCTGATCAAATTCCAGCGGCCCCTGATAGACATCCGCCAAGGCCGCATCAGGTAAAACATAGGAACTGCCTAACAATTCCTCATTATCATTAAGTAACTCCGGAAAGCGAATCCCCGGCAACACCTGCACCGCAAAAATCTCCTGCACCGCCTCTTCAAACCGCAAAAACCCAATAATCTGACCCGTTTCTAAATGGACAACCCAAACCCCACAGTTGCGCTCCTGTTGTTGGGTAATGGGTAGGCCGTTAAATACGGCGGTTTCCCGCACTTGGGAGAGGCCAATAAAGGCAAAGCCTTGGTAAAAATCGAGGCCACGGGTAAAGCCCGGTAGGTAGGCGACGGTTTCCACCTGACCCGTAGCCGGATCAACGGTGGCCAGGGAGCCTTTGCCGGATTCTAAAACCCAGAGGCGATCGCCATACCAGCGGGGGGAATGGGGCATGGATAGCCCTTGGGTGACAAATTGATTGGTTTGCACATCCATGAGGATGCCGCCGCTGGCTTTATTCTTGCGCCAACCGGCGGGGCTGTCGGTGGCCCCTAGGGCGGTGACGTAGCGGGGTGCATTGTCAACCACTGCCAAGCCGTTGAGATGACAGCGATCGCTCACATCGTAGGCAGAAACAAAGGGGGGCCGCCAACGGGGCACAAAGCTACAGGTGGGGTCTTCGAGGGTACAAAGGCAGGAAAAGCGGGTATTGACGAACCATAAATCAGAACCGACATAGGCCATTTCATGGATATCAATATCGCCGGTAATGTAGCTTTGGCGGGGGAGGTAGCAAGCATCATGTTTACCGGGGGGATCGAGTTTGGCGGCAACGGCGGGAACGTTGCGCAGTTGCCAAATTTGCAAAGTGGAGCCGATGGCCATTTTTTCATGATCGGCGGCCAGGCCCATGGCTTTGGGAAAGATGCGAAAGTGGGTATTAACGTAATTGCCATCGGCCCGGACAAAAATCACCTTCCCCGCTTGATAGGTGGAAACAACCAAAGAAATCCCCAGTTGGCGGAGAATATCAACAAAGTTGGTGGTGTGGACGCTGCGGAGGGGGGCGTTGGGGTCGTTCATGGAGCCGATAAATTAACGCTCCTTGATTTGCACGAGGCGGTTCAACGTGTTCATCCCGAAAGAAATGAGCATATTGATGGAAAGATAGGCGACGGCAATGATGATCATCACATCAATGGGACGGCCCGATTGGTTATAGGTCGTGTTGGCGACATTGTAGAGTTCAGCATAGGCGATCGCCGCCCCCAAACTGGAATTCTTGGCCAAATTTTGATACTGACTATTCAACGGCGGAATGATCACCCGCAACGCCTGGGGGAACACCACCAACCGCATCGTCAAATTCGCGTGTAGCCCCAGAGCACTGGAGGCTTCCCATTGACCCATAGCCACCGATTGAATCCCCGCCCGGACAATCTCCGCAATAAAGGCCGCTGTGTAAAGAACTAAGCCCGCCAACAGGGCCGAAAACTCTAGGGATAACCGTAACCCCTGTTGAAATGTCCCCGGTTCAATTTCTTCCGGGACACGCCACCCCAACCCAAAACAGAAAATTAGCAGCAAAACCACCGCCAAAATCCCCAAGCCATACAATTGCGGCTGTCCCGACTGCCCCCGCTCCACAATCACAAATGTCCGCCTTTTCCACAGCAGAAAAAAGCCAATTTTGCCCACCACCAACAGCCCTAAACTCATCCAAAGTAACGGCGTATTTGTGGGCCAGATCATAAATAGACCCCGCTTACTGGCATAGAGAATCCCCAACAAATTGAGCCGATTCTCAGCCCTTGGCAACTGCGAAAAAACCGCAGAATACCAGAAAAACAATTGCAACAATAACGGCGTATTACGAATAATTTCAATATAGAGTTCACTGCCTTTGCGCAGCAGCCAGTTATCCGAGAACTGCAAAACCCCGACAATCGTCCCCACAATCGTCGTGAGAATAATCCCCGAAATCATCATCACGAGGGTGTTGATCAGGCCCGCCTGCAAAACCCGGCCGTAGCTATCGGTGGAAACGTAGGGGAAAAAACTGCGGTAGGATGTGCGATTCACATCATAGGGAGCCACACTATCCAGAATTGAAAAGGAGGCTTGATTTCCCAGAAAATCAAACCCAAATCGTAAACCCGCCCGTTGCATATTGACGCTGAGGTTGTAAATCAGCAACCAACCCACGCCAACAACAATGACAACAGCTAAAACTTGCAGCGCAATTTTCCAGAAGCGCTCATCACGCCAGAGGGGAATTTGATGATCAGAATGGGTGGTCATGGTTAGCCCAAAGGAGGGAGCATTGAAGATGGCGAGACGATGCCAACCGGGGAGATTTACAAAGATAGACCCAGGTTACTGGGTCGTGGAATCCTTAGCGGAACGGCGGCGAGTACAGCAGACCCCCATCCGTCCAGAGGGCATTAAGACCCCGATCCAGGTTAAATTCAGAATCTTCGCCAAGGTTGCGAGCATAAACTTCGGCATAGTTGCCCACGGCTTCGATCACTTTCACCATGAAGTCATCTTCGATGCCAGCGCCGGAACCCAATTCCCCTTCTACGCCTAAGAAGCGGCGGATCGTCGGGTCTTCACTTTCGAGCATTTCCGAAACGTTTTCGGAGGTGATCCCCAATTCTTCCGCTTCAAAGAGGCCGAACGTTACCCATTTCACCACATCAAACCAGGTGGAATCGTTGTTGATGGTGGCGGGGCCGAGGGGTTCCTTAGAAAGGGTGATGTCTAAAATGATGTGATCATCGGGGTTGGAGAGGGTGGTGCGCCGCGCCAAAAGTTGGGATTTATCGGAGGTGAAGCCGTCGCAAAGTTCATCATCATAGGCGGCGTAGGCGGGGTCAGCCTGTTGGAAGGTTTTCACCTCTGGGTCAACACCGGCTTTGCGCATCCCATCGGTGATGTTGAGTTCGGTGGTGGTGCCGGATTCAACGCAGATGGATTTGCCATCAAAATCTTCCAGAGTGGTGATCCCACTATTGGCTCGCACCATCACGCCTTGACCATCGTAGAAGGTGGTGGGGGCGAATTCCAAGCCAACGGAAGTGTCACGGCTCAATGTCCAGGTGGTGTTCCGCGAGAGCATATCGACTTCGCCACCGGCTAGGGCGGTGAAGCGTTCGGTGGAGTCGAGGCGGCGATATTCAACGGCATCGGCATCACCGAGGACGGCGGCAGCGACGGCTTTACAGATATCGACATCCAGGCCGGAATAGTTGCCGGATTCATCGACGAAGCTAAAACCAGGGATACCGCCATCAACGCCACAAATCAATGTGCCGCGCTGTTTGACGGTGTCTAAGCGGCTGCCACCTGCCCCAGCACCACCGGCTCCACCTTCGGTGGGGGGGGTCGCACAAGCGGCGAGGCTCCCGACCAACAGGGCGGATAAACCCAGGGTATTCAATCTTTTAATAATAGTCATGAGCATCACACCACAAAGGATCGAAGTTTACACCTAGTCAGTATATACACTTGGCGATCTTGTGCAGTTTTGGTGTATATTTTGCTACAAATTTGCTACAAAACTTCAGAGAGTTTAAGGTTGATTCAGAGTTGAACGGTATTGACGGAATTGGGCCATTGGGTTGGTGATGAGGCGATCGCCTCATTGCTTTGCCCTGCGGTCATGGCAAAGTCTATTGGGTGGCGGCGATTTCTCGAATCAGGGGGGTGCGGGCCCGGATGTAGTGGCTGATGATTTCCACTTCATCGCTGGCGAGCGATCGCTGTTCACGGAGTTGACTGAGGAGCCATTCCACGAGGCTGGGATCGTCTTGGTTGAGGATTGTGGTAGCCTGAGCACCTTCAACCAATGACCAAATTTGACGTAGCATTACAGGAGTCATAAAAGACCTACCAATCTGATGCGATGGGGGTATTATGCCATAGGCATTGGGGGCAATGAGGCTAAAATGGTCACAAAATTTAATGTTTTCTTCAGATTGCCCCTCTTTTTACCGTAGTGGATTCTGGGTCAATTTGTGGGGTTTGTATCAAGGGTGATACATCCCGTAATCAATCCACAAATAGTTCTATTTGTTTTGTATCAAGAGTGTTAAATGATGTTACAGGGGATCAGTGTATTTCTCGTTGGGTTAATGGGTACGGGGAAAAGTACGGTGGGTCAGGCTTTGGCCCAGTTGCTCCAGTATCGTTTTTTTGATAGCGATCGCCTCATTGAAGGGGTGGCGGGGCAAAGCATTGCGGATATTTTTGCTGAGGCTGGGGAGCCTGCTTTCCGGGAGTTAGAAAGCCAAGTTTTGGAGCAACTTTGCGCCTATACCCAGAGTGTGATTGCTACTGGGGGGGGGATTGTCTTGGCTCAGAAAAATTGGAGCTATCTCCAACAGGGGTTAGTGGTGTGGCTGGATACGCCGGTGCCGGTGATTGCCCAGCGGTTGGCGGCGGTGGAGGATGCCAGCCGGCCCTTGCTTAACCCGGCCGATCGCCTCCCCCGGTTAACGACACTGTACAACGAAAGGCGCGATCGCTACGCCCAGGCTGATCTCCATATTCAACCGGGGCCAGAGGATGAACCGGGGGCGATCGCCCGCACCATCCTCCAACAAATTCCCACGGTGTTAAAACCCCCAAAACCGCAAGGATGAGCGATTCCTGACCATTGCTTTTGACTTTTACCATCGCGCTTGCGTAGAATGACCCTCTGATCAAATCCTCATGGGGGAACAATCATGGGTCGCGCTGATAGAGTTGTACTTGCGTATTCTGGGGGGGTTGATACCTCCGTCTGTATTCCATATCTCAAAGATGAATGGGGGGTTAAGGAGGTAATCACCCTGGCTGCTGACTTGGGTCAGGGGGATGAACTGGGCCCGATTCAGCAAAAAGCCCTGGATTCTGGGGCGATCGAGTCCTTGGTGGTGGATGGTAAAGAGGAGTTTGTGCGCAATTTTGCCTTTCCTGCCATCCAAGCCAATGCCCTCTATGAGGCCCGCTATCCTCTCTCCACGGCCCTAGCGCGGCCCCTGATTGCCAAAATGCTGGTGGAAGCGGCGGAAAAATACGGTGCGGATGCGGTGGCCCATGGTTGTACGGGTAAGGGTAATGACCAAGTGCGGTTTGATGTGGGGATTGTGGCCCTGAATCCGAAATTAAAAGTCCTGGCTCCGGCACGGGAATGGGGCATGAGTCGGGAAGCGACGATCGCCTATGGGGAAAAGTTCGGCATTCCTTCTCCGGTGAAAAAGTCTTCTCCCTTTAGTATTGACCGCAACCTCTTGGGCCGCAGTATTGAGGCGGGCCCCCTGGAGGATCCGATGACGGAAGCACCGGAAGAGGTGTTTGTGATGACCAAGGCGATCGCTGACACGCCTGATGAGCCGGATTATGTGGAAATTGGCTTTGAGCAGGGCTTGCCGGTCAGTCTTGACGGTCGTGCTTTGGGCCCTGTGGAGTTGATCACGGAACTGAATGAGCGGGTGGGCAATCAAGGGATTGGCCGCATTGACATGATTGAAAACCGGGTGGTGGGGATCAAGTCGCGGGAAATCTACGAAGCGCCTGCGTTGTTGGTGCTTGTCCAAGCCCACCGGGATTTAGAAAGTCTGACGTTGACGGCGGATGTGACGCAATACAAGCACACGATTGAGCAAACCTACACAAATCTGATCTATCAGGGTCTTTGGTATAGTCCCCTCAAAACGGCTCTGGATGCTTTCATCCAACAAACCCAGGCGCGGGTGACGGGGGTTGTGCGGGTGAAGTTGTTCAAGGGCAGTGCGAGTGTGGTGGGCCGTCGCTCTGAGCTTTCGATCTATTCTCCGGATCTGGCGACCTATACGGATGAGGATCAGTTTGATCACAAGGCGGCGGAAGGGTTCATCTATATCTGGGGTCTACCGACTCGCGTTTGGGCGGAAAGAACTCGCCCCTAGCGCGTGAATGGTGCGTCAGCCACTATCCCCCAACATCTTCATTGATCCGGTCTGACGCACCCTACGATTCGATTCAATCGTAGGGTGCGTCAGAGTGATTAATCCATGACGCAAAAGAACAGCGTCACGGCTGACGCACCATTAATGGTGCATCTTGGCGGAATGTCTGTTGATGGGTTAGGGGAGTTTTTTTGGGATATCTTGGGGGGGTAGGGTTTTCTTGGTGGTATGTCTCCAGCTCAACGGTTGAGGGTGAATCAGGGTCTTTTGGCGGGAACGGTGCTCGTGGGCTTGAGTTCCATCGTCACGGGAGGGTTAGCCGGTTCGGCGGTGGGGGTGGCGGCTCCGGTGTTGGCGGGGTTTGCTAATTTTTTCGCGGGGATGACGGGGAATAATTTAGGGTTGTTGGCGGATCGCTTTCGTGAGAGTGGCGAGGTGTTGCGCAATGAGGATATTGCGAAGGCGGCGGGGCGGACGGTGGCGCGGGCGTTGGTGGAGGAGGTTGCGCCCCAGTATCGGGAGATTCGGGGGGTGTTAGATCGTTTTGCGGCTCGCATTGAGGGGTATTGGGTGGAGTGGGCGGAAGCGAATCAGGAGGTGAAGCTGTTTGAGACGCTACGAGAGGATAACTTACATCAAATTTTTGGTCAACAGCCGGAGCAGTTTAATGAGTATGCGGTGTTACCGGAGGTGGAATGGCGGGAGGTTGTGATTTGGTTGTTTGAGCGGGGGCGCGAGAAAAGGGTTTTACCGGCGGATCTAGAGAGTTATGACGATGTTATCGCTGCTTTAACGACGGAATTAGCGGCTCACTTTAATAAACACCTACGCCAAGTGCTCAAGGATGATGCGAGCAAGGGTGGGCGGGCGTTTGTGGGGATGTTGTTTGATCTCCATGGGGCGACGTTGGCGAAAATTGACGCGATTCAGGAGTATTTACCGCAGTTGGCGACTCGTGAGGATCTTTGTCGGATGTTGCAGCAATTAGAAACGGGGGTACGGGATGAGTTGGTGCAAATCCGTGAGCTATTGCAGCAGTATTTAGAACCCAATCAGGCCCGTTTACCGATTCCTCAATATTGTGCGGCGATTATTGAGG
>RECT01000204.1 GCA_007693875.1 Spirulina sp. DLM2.Bin59 | reverse complement strand
GGAGGCGCGGCCGGTGTTTATTGCCTCGTTGCAGGATACGACGCTCCATGAGCAATTGCTCACGGCTTTGGCGGGGATTGATGTGCTGATTAATACCACCAGTTTTTCCTTGGGGAAATTGGGAGAGACGGAACAGCCGCAACTGTGGCAACGGTTAAATGTGCCGGTGTTGCAGGCGATTCTCAGTGGGGGAACGGTGGAGCAGTGGGCCAACGGTTTACAGGGTTTGAATCCTCGGGATGTGGCGATGAATGTGGCGTTGCCGGAGGTGGATGGCCGGGTGATTACGCGGGCGATTTCGTTTAAATCGGTGGCGAGGGGGGGTGAGGGGTTAGAAACTGATGTCATCGTTTATGAACCCAAGGGCGATCGCCTCCAATTTGTCCTTAACCTCGCCGCCCATTGGGTACGCCTCCGCCGCAAACCCATACAGGAGCGCAAAGTTGCCTTAATTCTTGCCAACTATCCCAACCGCGATGGCCGCTTGGCCAACGGGGTAGGGCTGGATACTCCCGCCAGTTGTGTGGCCATCCTCCAAGCCATGGCCACAGCGGGCTACACCGTCGGCAACATTCCCGCAACGGGAGATGATTTGATTTTTGCCCTCACCCAGGGGGTGACAAATGATCCCGATGGTTGGCAGGGTCGGCCCGTTTATCAAACCTTAACGGCGGAAGCCTATCGCGACTATTTCGCCACGCTCCCCCCTGAAGTTCAACAGGGTGTAAATGAAAGGTGGGGAAATTTTGATGGGCAAGACATCGCCATTGCCGGATGGCAACTGGGCAATATTTTCATCGGCATTCAACCGGCCAGGGGCTACGATCGCGACCCCAGTTTGAACTACCATGCCCCGGATCTCGAACCCACCCATGATTACTTGGGTTACTACGCTTGGGTGCGATCGCAATTCCAAGCCGATGCCATCGTTCATCTCGGCAAACATGGCAACTTGGAATGGTTGCCGGGGAAAAGTTTAGCCCTGTCAGAAAATTGCTATCCAGAAGTGGCCCTCGGCCCCCTGCCCAACTTCTACCCCTTCATCGTCAACGATCCCGGCGAAGGCTCCCAAGCCAAACGCCGTAGCCATGCGGTGATCCTCGACCACCTCACCCCACCCCTCACCCGAGCCGAACTCTACGGCCCCCTTCAGGAAATTGAGGCCCTCATTGATGAATATTACGAAGCCCAAAGCCTCGATCCTTCCCGGTTAGGATTGATAGGCGATCGCATCACCGCCGCCGTTGCGGCCTGCCACTTCCACGAAGACTTAGGGATTACCGAAATTAACCGCCAAACCCTCACGGAATTCCTCACCCTTGCCGATGGCCATCTCTGTGAACTGAAGGAAGCCCAAATCCGCGACGGCCTGCATATTTTTGGCCAGGTTCCCACCGGCAACCAATGGCGGGATCTGGTGGTGGCCATTGCCCGCGCTCCCGGATTGGGCCGGTTGGGGTTAACACGGGCGATCGCCCAAGATCTCGGCTATGACCCCGATCTCCTCGATCAGGACTACAGCACCACCTTGGCAGATCAGCCCTCAGGCCCCCAAACCGTCGGGGATCTTGTTGCCCTGTTGGAATCAAAAGCCGCCCATCTGGTGGAAATGGGGGAACCCTTCGGCCCCGCCACCCGCCAAGAATGGCAATGGCTCCAAAGCGAATTAATCCCCAACCTGGCCCAAACTGACCAGGAAATTCACCAACTGCTGCGGGGACTGAATGGGGAGTATATCGTTGCCGGCCCCAGTGGCGCACCGACGCGGGGCCGGCCTGAAGTTCTCCCCACCGGGCGGAATTTTTATTCCGTCGATATCCGCGCCATCCCCACAGAAACCGCTTGGGCCGTGGGCAGCAAGGCCGCCGAGCGGGTGATTGAACGGTATTGCCAGGAGGAGGGGGATTATCCCCGCCGGTTAGCCCTTTCGGTGTGGGGGACATCGACGATGCGCACCGGGGGCGATGACATTGCCCAAGCCCTCGCTTTATTGGGGGTGCAGCCGGTGTGGGATGGATTAGCGCGGCGGGTAGTGGATTTTGAAGTGATTCCCCTCCGGGCATTGGGACGGCCTCGGGTGGATGTGATGCTGCGGATTTCCGGGTTTTTCCGAGACGGATTCCCGAATTTGATTGATTTGGTGGATCGGGCGGTGGCCATGGTGGCCAGTTTAGAGGAACCGCCGGAGCAGAATCCCCTAGCGGCTCAGGTTGCGGTGGATCAGCAGTTTTGGCAGCGTCAAGGGTTAGAGCCAGAGGTAGCCCAACAGCGGGCCCAATACCGCATTTTTGGCTCGAAGCCGGGGGCCTATGGGGCGGGGTTACAGGGGTTAATTGAATCGCAAAACTGGACTAGTGATGCGGATTTAGCGCAGGCCTATCTAAATTGGAGCAGCTATGCCTACACCGGTTCAGGACTCGGGGAAAGTGCGCCGGAGGCCTTGGCGCGACGGTTGGGGGATGGCTACAGTGGCAGCGATCGCCAAATTGTGCTCCAGAATCAGGACAATCGCGAGCATGATCTCCTCGATTCCGATGATTATTATCAATTCCAAGGGGGGTTAACGGCGGCGGTGCGTCACATTGCCGGCCAGGAACCCCTTACCTATTTTGGCGACCATTCCCAACCCCAAAACCCGAAGGTGCGATCGCTCACTGAAGAAATTCAGCGGGTTTACCGTTCCCGGGTCGTGAATCCGAAATGGATCGCGGGGGTGATGCGCCATGGCTATAAGGGGGCGTTTGAAATGGCGGCAACGGTGGATTATCTCTTTGCCTACGATGCCACGGCCCACTGTGTGGCGGATTTTATGTATACCGGGGTAGCAGAAGCCTATGTACTGGATCCCGAGGTGCGCTCCTTTGTGGAGACGAAAAATCCCTGGGCGTTGCGAGATATGGCAGAGCGGCTCCTTGAGGCCCACCAGCGGGGCCTGTGGGAAAATGTGCCGGGGGAAATGTTGGATCAATTGCGGGCGATCGCCCATGATGCCGAAGGGGTGATCGAGGCCATGGGGGATTAAGGGGGAGGGCCGCCGGACAGTTTACCCCCATCATGAGCAGGATTCTTGAAAAAAAAGAGTTCTCTCTAAACATTCTGTTAAACCTCCGTTAACCTTCAGGTCTTAAGATTGCCGCATTTGGAGCGTTTGTTGGCCAAGCTTTGCCCATCGCGTCTGCCAAAACTCTGCACCGGCTATCACTCATCCTATTGATGTTCCGAAGCCAGCGAGAGCGGCCATCAGTCCATCCGCCATTTCCGCAATTTCTGCACAACCTTTCCTGAGGCCATCCATGTTATCGTTCAAACCCTTTTCCCGTCGCAAGTTCACGCTGTTAACCGCCACCCTTCTTTCCTTAAGCATCGCTGCCTGTGGCACAGGAACCGTAACTGAAGGTGATGACGATGCTCCCCCCGTTCGTGCCGGTGGCACGGGCCAAACCATTGCCATCAGTGGGGCCGGTGCGACCTTCCCCGCCCCCCTCTTCCAACGTTGGTTTGACTCCTACAACCGGGAAGTCAATTCCGATGTCCAAATCAGCTATCAATCCGTGGGTAGTGGCGCAGGCTTAGAACAATACATCAACGGAACCGTAGACTTTGGGGCCAGTGAAGCCCCGATCACCGAGTCGGAAGACCGGATGAAATCCTTCCGCGAGAAATATCCCTTTGAACCCCTCCAACTGCCCTTGGTGGGGGGTTATGTGATTTTTGCCTATAACCTCCCCGGTGTGGATGCGGAATTAAAATTCTCCCGGGAAACCTACTGCGGCATCGTGGGTGGCACGATCACCAATTGGAATGATCCGGCGATCGCCGCCGATAACGCAGGCGTAGACTTCCCTGATCTCCCCGTCACCTGGGTACACCGTTCCGATGGTTCCGGCACTACCTTTGTATTTACCAACCACCTTGATACCATCTGCCCCGCTTGGCCCTCCGGAGCCGGAACCTCCGTAGATTGGCCCGTGGGGATTGGTGGTCAAGGCAATGAAGGGGTAGCCGCTGGCATTCAGCAAAACGAAGGGGCGATCGGTTATCTCTCCTACGCCTTTGCGGAATTAAACGACATTCCCGTCGCTCGCATCGAAAACGCCGCCGGGAACTTCCCCGACACCCTCCCCGCTAACGCCTCTCTAGCCTTTGAAGGCCAAGAGATCCCCGACGACTTTGAACTCCTCGTTCCCGATCCCCAGCACCCCGATGCCTACCCCATTTCTGGGTTGGTGTGGGTGATGGTGTACCGGGAATATGCCGATGCCACCAAGTGGGATGCCCTCAAAACAGCTTTAGAATGGACGATTGGGCCAGAAGGCCGGGCAATCACCGAGGAACTTTACTACGTTCCGATGCCGGATTCCCTGATTGAACGGATTAAAGAAGCCCTCGATAGCGTCAAAGCAGGCTAAACTTTTCTCCGTCACCTGGAGTAGAGGGTGAAGGATTCCCCCCCTTCACCCCTTACCTTCCCCACATACCTCTATAGAAATCAATAGTTAAAATGGCGCTCACGAACTCTCCATCAGGATTTAACCGGAGTCCTAGTCTCGAAAAAAAAGCCACGCCTGCACGGGTCATTGATATCGGTTTTTGGGGTTTAACGTTAACCCTGGCTATCGGTGCCGGTTCCGTGTTGGTTTGGGTGATTATTCAAACCGGTCTTTCCAGCACCCAAGCAATTCAACAATTTGGCTTGGGCTTTCTTTTCAATAGCAGTTGGAACCCTGTCACCAACGTCTACGGCGTACTGCCGCAAATTTACGGCACAATCATTACTTCTTTTATCGCCCTGCTCTTGGCGATTCCCATTGGGGTTGGGGTGGCCATCTTCCTCACCGAGGATTTTGTGCCCCGCTATATCACCACCCCCATTGCCTTTGCCATTGAATTAATTGTGGCCATTCCCAGTGTGGTGTTGGGAATTTGGGGA
Source organism: Spirulina sp. DLM2.Bin59 (assembly GCA_007693875.1). Taxonomy (GTDB): domain Bacteria; phylum Cyanobacteriota; class Cyanobacteriia; order Cyanobacteriales; family Spirulinaceae; genus Spirulina. The sequence goes on along the minus strand of RECT01000204.1, from coordinate 2,741 downwards.
ATTTTCGTTTTAGTCCCCTTTTTACGCCCCTTTTTCCAATTTCTCAATCAAAATTTCGGTTGGATTCCTTTTTTTGGCGGCGGTGCGCCACGGGGTAATAACTTGATGATTGTCGGCCTAGTCTTAGCGGTGATGATTGTGCCGATTATTATTTCCATTACCCGCAGTACCTTTGAAGTGTTGCCCCCATCCCTGAGGAGTGGTTCCTTAGCCTTGGGTTTAACCCGTTGGGAAACGATTTTGCGGGTGCTGATTCCGGCGGGGCTGTCGGGGATTGTCAGTTCGGTGATGTTGGCCCTGGGGCGAGCCATGGGGGAAACCATGGTGGCGGCAATGTTGGTGGGGAATGCCAACCGCATTGATATTTCCATCCTCCAACCCGGAGCGACGATTACCAGCCTGATTGCCTCTCAGTTTGGCGAAGCGGGTCGTCTACAAGTGTCGGCGCTGATGTATGCGGGGTTGGTGTTGATGGTGCTTTCCTTGGTGGTGAATATTATTGCGGAGTTAATTATCCGTCGCTTCCAAAATGTTGAACGTTAACGAAATCATTGAGTATTGAATCCTGAGTATTAAGATCACAACCACACAACCATGGATATTGCAGATAAACAGCCAGCACCTGATGGCATCGAGGATTTAGATTTATCCAAAAAAGCCATTCCCAACTATCGCCGCGTTTTGTCGGTGGTGTTGACGTTTCTGACGGTGATTTTCACCGCTGCGGTGTTAATTCCTTTGGCAGCGGTGGTCTATGGCGTGTCGATTAAGGGGGTGAATCAACTCAAGTTCCCCACCGTGTTTACGGAGTTGCCGCCGCCACCGGGTTTAACGGAAGGGGGCTTTGGCCATGCGATTATTGGCACATTGATGACGTTAGGGATTGCCAGTGTCATTGCTGTACCCTTTGGGGTGTTGGCGGCCATTTATTTGGCGGAGTTTGGCAAAGGCACGAAGATTGCCCAGTTGGTGAAATTTTCCTGTAACGTCCTCACGGGGGTTCCGGCGATCCTCTGTGGTTTGTTTGCCTATTCGATTGTGGTGATTCCCATGGGAAATTTTTCGGCATTTTCGGGGGGGGTGGCGATCGCCGTTCTGATGTTACCGATTATTGTCCGCGCCACCGAAGAGGCGTTATTGCTGGTTCCCAATGAAATGCGCCAGGCGGCAATGGGGATAGGGGCTACCCGCTTCCAAATGGTGGCGAATATCGTCATCCCGGCAGCACTACCGGCCCTGATTACCGGCATTGTCTTGGCCCTGGGCCGGGCGGCGGGGGAGGCGGCTCCCCTCCTGTTCACCGCCTTTAACAATAATTTTTGGTCTCACGACCCCCTTCAACCCGTGGCAACGTTGCCGGTGTTGATTTATTTCTTCTCGATCATCCCCTACAAGGCTTCCCAGGAGTTAGCTTGGGCGGCGGCGATGATGCTGGTGGCGATCGTTTTGATCTTCAGCATTGCGGCCCGTTTCTTCAGTCGTCAAAAATCCTACTAGGGGAATCCCTGGTCAGGGAGGGGAACGTTACCCAATCAAGGGTTTTGCTCCTTTAAAATCTTCTGTAACCACTTCACCCATCCCGTTATGATTCATGCCCCCGTGAAAACCCAACCCATTTTTGAAATTCAAAACGTTGATGTCTACTATGGTAAGTCCCGCGCTGTCCGGGATGTCACCCTAAATATTCCCGCCAACCACATCACCGCGTTTATCGGCCCCTCGGGTTGCGGCAAAAGTACGTTGCTGCGTTGCCTAAACCGTACCAATGATTTAATCCCTGGGGCGGCGGTGAAGGGGCAGATCCGCTATCGGGGCATTGACCTCTACGGCGAGAACATTGAACCGGTGGCGGTGCGGCGCAAAGTGGGGATGGTGTTTCAACAACCGAACCCTTTCCCGAAAACGATTTATGACAATATTGCCTTTGCTGTGCGGGTGAACTATCCCGGCAGCAAACTGGATGAAATTGTGGAAACCTCGCTGCGCCGGGCGGCCCTCTGGGATGAGGTGAAGGATAAACTCAAAGAAAGTGGCATGTCCCTGTCCGGGGGGCAACAGCAACGGCTCTGTATTGCGCGGGCGATCGCCCTTAAACCCGATGTCATCCTCATGGATGAACCCTGCTCTGCCCTGGATCCCATCGCCACGCTGCGCATTGAGGAGCTAATGGCGGAACTGAAGCAGGATTACACGATTGTGATTGTCACCCACAATATGCAGCAGGCGGCGCGGATTTCTGACTACACCGCCTTCTTCAACGCTGAAGCCCTCGAAGGGGGGAAACGGGTGGGGTATTTGGTGGAAGTGGACGAAACCAAAACGATTTTTTCTAGCCCTCAGGATCAATTGACGCTGGATTATGTCAATGGCCGGTTTGGTTAAGGGAGAGGGTGCATCGGTTCTGGGATGGGGGGTTAAGCTTGCTGACGCACCCTACCGCTGATTTTCCGGTGGGGGGCGATGGGTACGCTAACGCGGATCGTCCCCTTTTGGTGGCGATCGGTATTGGGCTATACTAAGGGAAATCGCAGCATCAATAGTCTAGATTTCTTTTTCAGGTGGGGTCTAATGATCCCGAATTGCGCTACCCCCATTGCATCAATAGATTACCTCCTTTTTCCCGCTCGGGCAGTCCGCGCTGGGAAGTTACGCTGGAGGAGCCGAGTGATCTTGTCCATCGTCTCCGTCGAGGGGGGGGGGGGGGGGGGGGGGGGGGGGGGGGGGGGGGGGGGGGGGGGGGG
>RECT01000072.1 GCA_007693875.1 Spirulina sp. DLM2.Bin59 | reverse complement strand
CCCCCGCTGAAGGAGTTTCAAACCCCGCCATCAGCCGTAACAGCGTCGTTTTGCCACAGCCGGACGGCCCCAAAATACAGAAAAATTCCCCCCGCCGTACCTGGAGATCCACCCCATGGATCACCGTTTCCCCCTCAAATTGTTTGGTGATCTGGCGTAATTCCACATCCAGATCAGGGAAAACCTGAGGGTTCTCAGGCGCAAGGGCATTGGGAGCAAGGCCGGGAGCCGTCATAGCCAAATTTAAAACGGTAGAGAGGCAACAGGGGCGATCGCCCTCACCCCAACAAGGGCGGGGATGAATCTTCGCCCCATTCTAGCAAGGTCTTCCCGCAAAGCTGGGAAACCCGCCATTAACGCTAGAATCTAATTAAATCCTGACATTACGCCATGGGGTGCGGTAATTCATTCAGGGCCAGAGATAGCCAAAGCATCATCCCCATCGCCAACCCCATAAACCTGGGCCAACCTTGACCCCTAGACCTTTTGCGGAAAACCCCTCAGCAGTTTGCCACCCGAGGCACAATTCCTTCCCTCAGAGGTTAAGATAAATTCAATTCAAAATTTGAAGATTGCCAACGGGCACAAATCCGGTCATACAATACCCAAGAACCCAATCTGCGGGGTGCCTCACGACGCAAACAGAGCACACAATCAAATTTCCGTCATCCATTCCCTGAACGGTTAACCTAACATAATGCGAGCCATTCATCCCACCGCGCTACAGCCCACCTCTAAGGTCGGACGCAAACAGAGCCCTAGAACCGTCGGTCTGAGTTATCAGTCAGTCTTTATCATGTTGCTGATCAGCCTCTTGCTCCTCGGTGGCATTGGGTCGCGCCTCGCTTATCTTCAGTTGGTAGAAGGGGAACGCAACAAACAACTGGCGGAAAATAACCGGATTCGGATTATTCCTCGCCAACCGGTTCGCGGCACGATGTTCGATCGCAAAGGCAACATCCTCGCCAGTAGCCGCCTCACCCACTCCGCCTATATTTGGCCCCTCGCCCAAAAATACGAAAGCTGGGATCACACCGTTAAACTCCTCGCTCGCATCCTGGAGTTACCGGAAGCCGAGATTCGTGACCCCGTGGAAGCAGAGGGCTATAACTCCCCGACGCGGATCCGCGTGGGGCGAGACCTCAGCCAAGCCCAAATCACTGCGATTAAAGAATACAGTGGCCAACTCCAAGGCGTAGATGTGGATATTGAGCATGTGCGCAACTATCCCAACAATAGTGTCGCTGCCCATATCCTCGGCTATACCGGCGAACTCAATGCCGAGGAGCTGGAAGCCCGCCGCCCCATGGGGTATCGCCTCGGGGATATCGTCGGCCAGATGGGTGTGGAAGAATCCCTAGAGGAGTTGCTGCGGGGTGAATGGGGGGGACAACAGGTGGAAGTGGATGGCTCTGGCCAGGCGGTGCGGGTGTTGGGGCAAAAGCCTGCCAAGGCGGGTAAAGATGTTGTTCTCACCCTGGATCTGGCGGTGCAGAAAGCCGCTGAAGCAGCCCTGGGGCGACGGAAGGGGGCAGTGGTGGCCATGAACCCCAATAATGGCGCGATTCTTGCCATGGCCAGTTATCCCACCTTTGATCCGAATATTTTTTCCGGTCGGATTACCGAGCAGCAATGGGCAGAATTACAGGGGGAGGGGAATCCCTTTGTGAACCGCTCTTTACGGGGTTTCCCCCCTGCTTCGACGTTTAAGATTGTTACAGCGACCGCCGGCCTGGAATCGGGCAAATATCCCCCCAATACGGTTTTACAGACCTCTGCCTATCTGCGGGTGGGGGGCACTGCCTTTGGGGAGTGGAACCGGGCGGGCTTTGGGCCCATGGGCTATGTGCAAGCTATGGCTTGGAGTAGCAACACGTTCCATGGCCAGATTGGTTGGGGTGTGGGGGGTGAAGTTTTGATTGATTGGGCGCGGCGTTATGGCTTTGGGCGCAAAACCGGTGTTGAATTAAATTCGGAAGCGGATGGGCTGATTGCCGATGATGCTTGGAAACGGGAGCGGTTCAATTGGGAATGGACTGCTGGCGATACGGTGAATATGTCCATTGGCCAAGGGTTTACCCAGGCCACACCGTTACAGGTGGCGGTGATGTTTGCGGTGCCGGCTAATGGGGGTTATTTGGTGAAACCCCATCTGTTGAAAAATGATGAAGACCAAAAGGAATGGCGGACTTCCATGAACCTCAAGCCCAGCACCGTTGAGGTGCTGCGCAATGGTCTGCGGGCGGTGGTCACGGGGGGAACCGGGGGAGCGGTGAATACCCCTGGCATTCCGATGGCGGCGGGGAAGAGTGGGACGGCGGAAGCACCGCCGGGAGAATCCCATGCTTGGTTTGGGGCCTATGCCCCGGCGGATAATCCCGAAATTGTCGTCGTTGCTTTTGCGGAGCATTCCGGTGGCGGCGGTGGTAAGGTGGCGGCTCCCATGGTGGCAAAGGTTTTGGAGGCCTATTTCCAACAAAAAGGTCAATAGATCCCCTCGCCATTGATCTCATAGGGCAATCCCTACTGTAGGGGCGTTGGCGTAAGCCTGCCGGAGGCACAAAAATTTTTCGCCCCTACGAGTATCTTGTTGATTTGCGCCTATAAGTATCATTGTTCTGAGGAGGCTCGGATGACCAATGCTCAAGCCCATCGCCCGGTTTCTTGGCAAGCTTTATTTTCGGTTTTGATGTTTGGCTATATGTATCTGCCCATTGTGGTTTTGGCGGTGTATAGCGTCAATCAGTCCGCCTATAGTGCGGGGTGGACGGGGTTTTCGCTGCGGTGGTATCGCAAGCTGTGGGCGGATGGGCGGATTTTGCGGGCCTTGGAGCATAGTTTGGTGGTGGCGGGGGTGGCGGTGGCGATCGCCGCCCTTCTGGGAACCTTAATGGCCGTCGGTTTGGCCAAATACCGCTTTCCCGGCCAATCCCTCTATCGGGGGGTGGCCTATTTGCCCTTGATTGTGCCGGATATTGCGATCGCCGTTTCCACACTGATTTTTCTCGCTGTCGTGGGGATACAACTCAGCCTCTGGACAATTGTGGCGGCCCATGTGGTGTTCTGCTTGGCCTATGTGGCGATCGTCGTTTCTTCACGGTTGACGAATTTAGACCCCCATTTGGAAGAGGCGGCGTTAGATTTGGGGGCAACCCCCACCCAAGCATTTATCAAGGTACTTTTACCGGAATTGGCCCCGGCGATCATTGCCGGTTGCCTCTTGGCCTTTGTGCTGAGTATGGATGATTTTCTCATTGCCAGCTTCACCGCCGGCACCGGGGCGACAACGCTGCCGATGGAAATTTTCAGCCGTATCCGCACCGGGGTAAAGCCGGATATCAATGCCCTCAGTGTCTTGTTGATCTTGGGTTCAGGACTGTTGGCCTGTGGGGGGGAATATTTGCGGTTTAAAGGAGAGCGGCGGCGCGGTTAGGGGTTGCGATCGCTCCTCAGAGCTACAGAAGGCCCATCCTCCACCACCACCCCATCCCGCATCCAGATCGTCCGCTGGGTACGGGCGGCCACGTCCGCCTCGTGGGTGACGATGATAATCGTGATGCCGCTGGTGTTGAGTTCGGCAAACAGTTCTAATACTTCCTCGGTGGTGTGGGAATCCAGTGCTCCGGTGGGTTCATCGGCAAGGAGGATCACCGGTTGGTTGACAATGGCGCGGGCGATCGCCACCCTTTGCTGTTGCCCTCCAGAAAGTTGATTCGGGCGATTATTAAGGCGATTGGCTAAACCCACACGGGTGAGGGCCGCCACAGCGCGATCGCGCCGTTCCGTCGCCGGAACCCCCGCATAGATCATCGGTAACATCACATTTTCCACCGCATTGGCATGGGGTAGCAGGTGGAACTGTTGAAACACAAAGCCAATTTTGCGGTTGCGCACCGTCGCTAATTCCGGCTCCCCCAAGCTGGCCACATTAATGCCATCCAGTTCATAAACGCCATCGGTGGGGCGGTCTAAACAGCCGATCATATTCATCAGCGTCGATTTTCCCGATCCCGATGGCCCCATAATGGCGCAGTATTCATGGGGATAAACGGTAAAATTGACACCATTGAGGGCGCGGACTTCGCTATCCCCGGCCCCATAAATTTTCGTAATCCCGGCCATGTGAACCGCCGCCTCGGTCTCCGGAAGGAGGGCCAAGGGGGAAGAGTCGGAGGGATGGATCAGTTTTTTAGCCACGGTGGATAATCAAATAAATCACTGCTGTTGCCTGCCTCTCCCCATTATGTCCCATTGTTTTAATCCCGACTGTGGCAAACCCGAAAACAGCGATCGCCATCAGTTTTGCCAACACTGTGGCCAGGAACTGCTGCTCAAGGAACGGTATTCTGCCCTCCAACCCCTGGGTCAGGGGGGATTTGGCCGCACATTTTTAGGGGTCGATCGCCACCTGCCCCAACAGCCCCGCTGTGTGATTAAACAACTGTTTTTCCCCACTCAAAACCCCGCCATGCGGGATAAGGCGATCGCCCTCTTCCAACAGGAAGCCCAACAACTCAGCACCCTCGGCAGCCATCCCCAGATCCCCACCTTGGCCGCCTACTTTGAACAGCAGGGGCAACTGTACCTCGTGCAGGAATGGATCGACGGCCAAAGCCTCAACGCCTCGGTATGGTCACAGCATCCCCACCTGGAAGCGATGATCTGGCAACTGTTGCGGGATATTCTGCCGGTGCTGGAGTTCATTCACACCCAGAAAGTGATTCACCGAGATATTAAGCCCGATAACATCATGCAGCGGCGCAGCACCGGGCAATTTATCCTCATTGACTTTGGCATTGCCCGGATGCTCACCGATACCGCCATGATCGGGGGGGCGACGGTAATCGGCACGCCGGGCTTTATGGCCCCGGAGCAGTTGCGGGGCCGGGTGTTGCCCGCCAGCGACCTCTACAGCCTGGGAACCACTTGTTTAAACCTAATTACCGGCGTTAATCCGGAAGAATTGTTTGATATTGTTAACGATCGCTGGCAATGGCGCGATCGCCTGCCCCGCGATCAAAATCTCAGCCTCGATCTGATCCGGATCATCAATCAATTGGTGAACCCCTCCCTGCGGGAGCGGCCCCAATCCGCCACCGTTGTATTACGGGAAATTGGCACAGAGATTACCAACGCGCCCCCAGCTCCCCAAGGGACGATCAACCCCACACCGCTGATTTCCGATATTCCCACCGTTGCCCTGCCCCCTTCCCGGCCCGCGAACCCAAAACCCCCACCAGCAACGGCTGAAACCACCCTTGATCCCGACTTAATCGCCTTAAAACAAAAATTAAATACCCCCGTTGAACCCGTCCGCATCGACTACAGCAACCTCCAAGCCGCTTTAAAGCGCAAACGCTGGGAAGCCGCCGATGATGAAACCTGGGCCATTCTCTGTCGCCTCACCCGCAAACGGGTCGGATCCTATCTGTTTCTGAGCGAGATCGAAGAACTGCCCTGCGCTGACCTGCGGGCCATTGATTTTCTCTGGGCAAAATACAGTGAAAAACGCTTTGGTTTTAAAGTCCAAATCCTGATCTTGAAAGCCGCCCAGGATGATTACACTGAATTTTGCCATCAGGTGGATTGGCCCGCCCATAATGTTTCACGCCACAACTATTTAAACTTCCACCACCGCGCCCCCGTGGGCCATCTACCTTCGCGGCGGTGGATTGGGGGGGGGAAATGGTGGAAGCATTTAGCGATCATGGCCCAACGGTTTGAGCAATGCGCGTTGTTTTGAGGGGCGAAACGGGGAGGGCGAAAAATTGTTGCGCCTCCGGCAGTCCAACGCCCCTAGGGATTTTAGCCCGATCAGGATTGGGCAACGGTGGGCTGTTGTTGCACCGGGATTGTGATGATGAATTTCGCCCCTTGGTCAGGGCTGGATTGGCACTTGATGATCCCCTGGTGTTTTTCCGTGATGATTTGATGGCTAATCGACATCCCCAGCCCGGTGCCTTTGCCGATGGCCTTGGTGGTGAAAAAGGGATCAAAGATTTTCGAGCGGATCTCCTTGGGAATGCCGGGGCCATTATCACCGATGGCAATTTCCACCATGGGGCGATCGCCCTCCTCCCTTAAACGGGTGGCGATGGTTACTTGCCCCCGCCATGTACTATCCTCGCTTTGGGCATAATACTCATCTAGGGCATCAATGGCATTGGCCAAGACATTCATAAACACCTGATTTAACTGCCCCGAATAGCATTCAATGGGGGGCAGTGGTTCATAGGTTTTGGTAATCGTAATGGCCGGGCGATCAGGTTTCGCCTTAATGCGATGCTGCAAAATCATCAAGGTGCTATCGAGGCTCTCATGGAGATCCACATCTTTACATTCCGCCTCATCCAGCCGCGAAAAGGTGCGCAGGGAATCGACAATCTCCCGAATCCGTTGAGAACCGACTTTCATCGAGGTAATCATCTGGGGTAGATCCGAGAGCAGAAACTCCACGTCCTTCTCCTCGATCAGTTCCGCTAAATCTGCTGTGGGTTGGGGGTAATGTTCCTGATAGGCCATCACCACCTCCGAGAGATCCTGAGCATATTCATCGATATGAATGAGATTGCCGTAGATAAAATTCACCGGGTTGTTAATTTCATGGGCCACCCCCGCGACCAATTGCCCCAGACTGGACATTTTTTCATTCTGTACCAGTTGGCTTTGGGTGCGCTTCAAGGTTTGAATTGCGGTGCGGAGTTTTTCCGTTTGTTGCTGTTGGATCAGTTCTGAAGCCTTGCGCCCAGTGATGTCCCGACAAACAATCACCCCCCCCTGCAAGATCCCATAGGCATCTCGGAGGGGTCGAGCATTGATGCTCACCCAACGGCCATCGGGAGCCAAGTCATGGCGCACAAACATCTCCACATGACTGACAGATTCCCCGTTCAAACTGCGAAAGAGCGGCAGTTCCTCGAGGGGAAAAGGGGTTTTTTGATCCGGCAAGAATAAACCAAAATGATTTGACCATCCCTCCGGATGAACCTCCATGGAGGTATTCCCGAACATTTCCTCCGCCGCTGGGTTCGTGATCAGAAAATTGCCGCTGGTATCAGCCACAATGATCCCCTCACTCATATTGTTGAGGATCGAGGTGAGGATCTCCGCCTGGCGTTCGAGTTTCTGCTCCGCTCGTTTTTGCTCGGTGATGTTCACCGCCGTGCCCACCAAGCGATAAATGCGCCCTGATGCATCCCGTAGGGGGGTAAGGGTGGTTTGTGACCAACTATCCCGACCTTGAAAGGGAACATATTCCTCATAGGCGATCGCTTCCCCTACATCGATACAACGCTGATATTTAGCGCGAATCCGAGCACCAATTTCCGCCCCAAAGGCCACCTCTGGCGGTTTGCCACAAATTTCTGCCGCTGTTAAGCCCGCCCAAGCTTCGATGACAGGATTGACCGTAGCCATGATCATCTCTCCCTCCGGTGTCAGATTGACCACGAACAGGCCATGGGGTGCAGTTTCAAAGACGCTCTCGTAGAAAGAGGCCATCGACCAACCGGCAGCTTCCACCGCTAAACCCGCTTGATGGCGGTAGAGTTGGGACTCAGCCTCTTGGCGACGTTGAATTTCAAATTGAAGCCGTCGTTGGAGGTGTTGAATTTCTTCCCGTTGAGGAGAACTGTCTTGACACTCCCCGCGCTAAAGCGACGGGGATTCTTGGTTCATCGACCGGACTTAA
>RECT01000350.1 GCA_007693875.1 Spirulina sp. DLM2.Bin59 | reverse complement strand
ACTGGGATCGGCACGACTCACCACCAGCCAATCCATTTTAATCAGCCGGGGTTTGCCCACCATCCCCGCCCGCAACAGTTCCGCGCACCGTTGCCAAGCGGGAACAAAGCGAAATTCAAAATCCGCCACGGCAATCAACCCCTGCACCCGTGCCAACCGTTCCAATTCCTGCACTTCCCCCACATTCAAGGCCATCGGCTTTTCTAGCAAAATATGCTTGCCTGCATTGAGGGCGGCCTTGGCCATTTCGTAGTGTAAAAAGGGGGGAGTGGCGATCGTCACGGCATCCAAATCCGGTAGGCTGAGGAGTTGATCCAACTGGTTAAAGGCATGGGGGACTTGATGCTGTTGGGCGACGGCTTCGGCCTTGGCCTGATCTTGATTCCAGACCGCCACCACCTCAGTTTCGGGATGATGTTGCAATCCCGGTAAATGAATCTTCTGGCCAAATCCTGTGCCAATTACACCAACGTTGATCATTTTTGCTCCTGATGCGCTGATTTGATCTTAAAGCCTTAACTGCAACCTCGTGCCATGGCTCTGCCATGGCGTGGCTCTTTGGCGGCTCTGCCGCCCTCTGGAGGCGGAGCCTCCGGGGGAGCATTACTTGGCAGAAGTAACGAGGATTTTTTAGCCCACCTTGAAGCGCGGCGTTCTCCCCAATAACCCTGTCATCAACCGTAGGGCCAACAACCGCAACGGCCGCAGTAAAAATAAACCCCATAACCCCAAACGGCGGATCATCACCAAGGGCCAAAACCGATTAGAAAAACAGCGGTTGAGAAAATCCGTAAAGGCTAAGATCACGCTATTTTCCCCCCTGCGCCACCGTTCATAACGGCGCAACACCGCAAGATCGCCAATATCCTCCCCCGCACTCTGGGCATTGTGGAGAATTTCCGCCAAAGCCGCCGCGTCCCGAATCCCCAAATTTAACCCCTGACCCCCCACCGGATGGCAACAGTGGGCCGCATCCCCAATTAGGGCAAGGCGGGCCTGCACATAGCGATCGCTCTGCATCAACTGCACCGGAAAAGCCAGGCGATCGCCCATCAACTCCAACCCCGTAAATAAACCTTGGGTACGGGCTTGGAACCGCTCGATAAACGTCGCCTCATCCAACGCCAGCAAAGCCTGAGCCTGGGCATGGGGAGCCGTCCAAACAATTTGGCAACGATTCCCCGGCAACGGTAGCACCCCCATGGGGCCGTCATACCAAAACCGCTCGTAGGCCGTATTGTTATCGGGGTTTTGATGGCGGATCGTAAACGTCACACAGGATTGCCAATATTTCCAGCCCTTGGTCTTAATCCCTGCTTGCTGACGGAGAGGCGATCGCGCCCCATCCGCCCCCACCACCAGCCGCGTTTTCAAAGTTTGGCGCGTTCCCTCACTTTCTAAAACAAGCTCAGTATGATCCCCCCGTGGCGTTGTGGCAATGACGGTGGTGTTGTACTGCCAATCAACAAGGGGCGATAGTTGCGCTGTTGTAGATTGCGCTAAATCCCCCTGCAACGTTTCCACCAAGACCCGATGCTCCCCCACATACCCCAGGGCGGGCCGGTCTAAATCCCCTTGCTCAAAAGCCACCGTCCGGCCATAATCCGCATCAGAAAGGCGAATGTTTTGAAACGCAGCAATCTGGGGCAGCATTTGCGACCACAGCCCCAATTGGGTGAAAATTTCCTGCGATCGCAGCGACAAAGCATAGGCCCGCTGTCGTTGGGCCAGGGCCGTCGGGGATTGGGCTTCAATGATCGTGATCCTTAAACCCGAATCCTTCAAAGCAGCAGCCAGGGTGGCCCCCACAATTCCCCCCCCTACGATCGCCAGGTCACAATCCCACGCCAGAGCAGTTTCTACCATCGTTAACCGTCAAATTTCGTTACCTTGATTTTAACGAAATGGGCGGATTAAGGGGACAGCCCCGCACCGCTCTGCTGCGGAGACACTTCGCGAACGGGTTAGCGCAGTTGAATGGCGGGGGCATTGGGGCTTTGCAGGTCGATGTAATCAATATCGCTGGGTTGGATGTGGGTGGGCAGAGTGCGCATTGCCGCTAACACCTGCATTTGCTGTTTAAAGCGGTGGGGGTGATAGCTGCCAAGGTGAACCTTGCCCAATTCCGTTTTGATGATGATATTGTTGGGCATTTGAAAATCAATTTCAAAAATTTCCGTCGCCGATCGCGCCAATTCTTGATAAATCTCCGGCCAATCCTCCCGAATGTGATCCGACAAAGCCACCACCGTTAACGTTGGCAAAGTTGGCATCTCTGCCAAATCTGTATAACTGCTGTAGGGCAGCCAAAACCCTTGATCATCCACTAAGCCTTCACCATTGGGTTCAAACCCATGGATCGAGGTTCTGCTCCCCGGTTGAACCAGCGCCACCGGCCGCCGCTCCTGTACTTCCACCGTGAGGCCAGGGGGCAATAACTGACGAGTGACGATCGCCTGGGTAATGGGGGATTGTGCTTCAATGGCCTGGCGGAGCGCCTGGGGTTGAATCTCCAGCAAAGGCTGGGGATAATCTAAGGGAACGAGCGATCGCACCGATGGGGTGGATAGATATTCATTGCCCAGAACCGTAATTTGTTCAGGATCACTAATCACCCAATTGGGGCGGGTGACAAGCCACAACGTCCCCCCCGCCATGGCACAGATCAGGAGCGATCGCCAGAGAGTTTGCACAATCCGCAGTTGCCGCCGCCGCTTGAGTTGGTGGCGGCGCAGTTTTAAATCCTGAGAAGTGGTAGAGGTGAGCGTTGCCATCGTGAATTTGCTCAGGGTGTGGTTAGACAGCGCCGGGTTTAGCCCATTGCCTGACTCAATGCAAAACTAAGCCCCCAAGACAAGGGCCATTATTCGGCAATCATATCCTAACTCAGGAGGGCGATGTTCACTGGGCGAGACCCCATAGGGGATAGACCAATGGCCCCAGATCTGCCAAAAGCCGATAAACTCTAACCCTGGATCACAGCCTCGCCTTTTCACCCCCGTCTCCACCGCTCTCAACCCTATTCTGTCGCAGTCTCATCAAGAGCGGGATTGGTCATCACTGTCGGCTATCTATAGCAGTAACAAAGAGGGTTAGGACATCGCGTAGGGTGGGCAATGCCCACCAGGAGAGCGTTTCGGATTTTTGAAACGTCCTAATGATACTAACTGCTGCTATACCATCGATGCGGATCAAGTCAATTCGCGATCGCGCACCCATCCCCCTTGATCGCACCGGTTTCGGTTGCTTTTTTTTGCATCTATCTCAGGGAATCGTTTCATGCATCTTCACCAATTTTTCAAAGCCTGTAATCCCAGTAAAACCTTAAATCTTAGTAATGCGAGCGATCGCCGCTATTACATTGATTTCGCGCCGGTGCGGGGGGGCAAGGTTGTCGAAGCCCTTGAGCGGACGATTACGCGACTTTCCCCCGATGATCCCACCTGCCAACTGTTTAGCGGCCATATTGGTTGCGGCAAATCCACCGAACTGCTACGCCTTAAAGCGGCGTTAGAGGCCCAAGATTTTCATGTGGTGTATTTTGAATCGAGCCGGGATTTGGATATGGCAGATGTCAGTGTCAGTGATATTTTGCTGGCCATCGCCCGCTCTGTGAGCGAAAGCCTCGAAGCGGAAGATATTCACTTTAAACCCGGCAGTTTTACCGCCCTGTTGGAGGATGTGAAATCCCTGCTGCAAAATGCCATTGATATCAGCGCTGAAGCCGAGTTATCCGTAGGCATTGCCAGAATCACCGCCAAAACGAAGGATAACCCCAAACTGCGGGAGCAACTGAAACAGTCCCTCGAACCCCGCACCGAAGGGCTATTGCGGGCGATTAATACCGAAATTCTCGACCGCGCCCAAGGGGAACTGAAATATCGAGGTAAGGCCGGTTTAGTCGTGATTGTCGATAACCTCGATCGCATTTCCCCCAGCCGGATCACACCAACGCGATCGCTCCCCGAACACCTCTTTATTGATCGCGGCTCCCAACTGCGCCGCCTCAACTGTCACATGGTCTACACGATCCCCTTAGATCTGGTTTTCTCCAATGATTATCAAACCCTCAAAAACCGCTTGGGGGGCGGTGTTGCCCCCACGATCCTGCCGATGATCCCCATCCAACACCGGGACGGCCGCCCCCACGGGGAAGGGATGGCCCTGTTGCGTCAACTCCTGCTCACCCGTGCCTTTCCCGATCTGGCCCCGGGCGATCGCCTCGTCCAACTCTCCCAGGTATTTGATGAACTGGGGACATTAGACCGCCTTTGCCAGGTCAGCGGCGGCCATGTGCGCAACCTCCTTGGGCTACTCTATACCTGCCTGCGCCACCAAGATCCCCCCATTCCCCGCCACTGTGCCGAAGCTGTGATCCGCAGCTATCAAGATGATCTGCTCTTAGCCCTCGAACAGGATGAATGGCAACTAATCTTTCAGGTGTTGCGGGAGCAAAACCTCAGCGGTGAAAAGGAATATCAACTCCTGCTCCGCAGTATGTTTGTCTTTGAATACCGGGATGATCAGGGCCGTTGGTTTGGCATTAACCCGGCGTTAATGGAAACAGAGCCGTTCCGAGCCATGGCAGCCCAACAGATCCGCTAAAAGACCCGCAATCTGGCCCAGGGAACTTGTACTCTTAAGGAAAGCGCTTTTTGTTTCCCATGAAGGTACTGGTTCTCGGCAGCATCAATATGGATTTGGTGGTTAAAACCCCGCGCCTGCCTCAGGCAGGGGAAACCTTGATTGGCCATGAGTTTTTTTCGACTTTTGGGGGGAAGGGGGCCAATCAAGCGGTGGCCTTGGCGCGGTTAGGCATTCCGGTGGCGTTTATTGGCAAAGTGGGGGGGGATGATTTTGGTGAAACGTTGCAATTGGCGTTGCACGCCGCCAAGGTAGAAACAACAGGGTTGGGGGTGGATCCGGAGGTGAATTCTGGGGTGGCTTCCATTGTGGTGAGTGCGACGGGGGAAAATACGATCGCCTGTGCAGCGGGGGCCAACAGCACCGTTGGGGAGATGGAGTTAGCCTATTTACGCCAACAGCTACCCGAGGCGGCTTGGTTGATCATGGATTTAGGGATTCCCATGGCGGTGGTGGGGGAGGCGATCGCCGCTGCCCAAGCCGCCCAGGTGCCGGTGCTCATCGATCCCGCCCCGGCTACGGAACCCCTACCCCTAGAGTTCTGCACTGGGATTGAGATCCTCACCCCCAATGAAGTGGAAGCGAGTCAATTGGTGGGTTTTCCGGTGCGAGATCCTGAAAGTGCAGCGGCGGCGGCGGCGGTGATCCAGGGTTGGGGCATTACGACAGTGTTGATTACGTTGGGGGGGCAGGGGGTCTGGTGGGCTGGCCCGGAGGGGGCGCAGTTGATTCCGGCTCTACCGGTGGAAGTGGTGGATACGGTGGCGGCGGGGGATGCCTTTAATGGGGCATTAATTGCGGCCTTGGTGGAGGGAAAAACGGTGGGAGAGGCGATCGCCTGGGGCAATGCCGCCGGAGCCTTAGCCGTGACCAAATCCGGGGCGCAACCCTCCCTCCCCAGTCGCGCCACCCTCCTCGACTTCCTCTCTTAGATCCCGATTTTTCCCAGGACATTTTGATGATAATCAGGAGCGATCGCCCCCATGATGAATCCCCCGGTAAAATACCTCAACCCCTTCACCGACTACGGCTTTAAGAAACTTTTCGGGGAAGAACCCAATAAGAACCTCCTCCTCGATTTTCTCAATGAACTCCTTAAAGATGAACAGGGGGCGATCGTCTCTCTCAACTACATCAAAAACGAACAACTGGGCAGTTCTGACCTCGACCGCAAAGCCATTTTTGACCTCTATTGTGAAAATGAAGCCGGGGAGCGATTCATCGTCGAACTGCAAAAAAGTAAACAGCGTTTTTTCAAAGATCGAACAATCTACTATTCCACCTTTCCCATCCGTGACCAAGCCCCTAAAAATGATTGGGACTATCAACTCAGCGCCGTGTATTTAATCGCCATTCTCGATTTTGTTTTTGATGAAGATCAAGATCAACCTGATAAATACCGCTATGATGTCAAGCTCATTGATGTAGATACCTGTAAAATTTTCTACGACAAACTCACGTTTATTTATTTGGAAATGCCCAAGTTCACCAAAACTTTGGCGCAACTCGAAACCCGTTTCGATAAATGGCTCTATGTACTACGGAACCTAACCGAAATCCAAGAAATCCCCCCGCTGCTACAGGAACAGGTTTTTGAACAACTATTTGAAACAGCGGAGATTGCTCGGTTTAATCGGGAGCAAATGCGCTCCTATGAGGATAGCTTGAAATATTACCGAGATTTAAAAAACTCGATGGATACCGCACGGGATGAAGGCAAAGAAGAGGGGATTCAAACAGTTGCCCTTGCCTTGCTGCGAGAAGGCATTAGTGAAGCGGTGATTTTAAAAACCACCGGCTTAACCGTTGAGCAGTTGGCGCAACTGAGTCGGGCGAAACATTTTTTGCCCCGACAGGGAATGGAGGAGTGAGGCTGGGGGATGGGTGGGTTAAGATTTGAGCCAGTGGGTGTATTTACAACATAATTCATGGCCTTTGCTGAACCGATGACAGCAGCCAACCAGCGATCGCTCCTGGCCTTGGGGCGGGCGATGGTCTTGGCCCAAGAAGAATTTAATCTGATCCTTGTGCGCTGCAACTATCAAGATTTGCGGCTGGAAATGGTGGCGGCCTTACGGGCCTGGTTTGCCGAGGAGGGGGAACCGTCGCTACGGGAATCAACGGCCGCCGCTACGGACACCGTGGAGCCTTGGTATGCCCTCCCCTTGCCCGCTGATGGGGTTGATTTATTCCAACTGTTGCGCCAAGCCTATCGGGAGCATCACCCCCCCGCCCTGATGGTGTGGGGGTTTGAGGGGGTGACGGATCTCAAGGCCCTCGTTGAGGGGGCGAACCAAGTCCGGGATGAGTTTCGGCGGGATTTGCCCCTGCCCATTGTGCTGTGGATGAGCGATCGCAGCCTCCAAACCCTGACCCGATTAGCCCCGGACTTCAAAAGCTGGGCCGCCATGTCCATTCAGTTTGAACTGTCCCTGCGGGAATCCATCGCCTTTTGGTGGGAAGCGACGGAGCATTTATTTAAAAGCCTTCTGGAAGCTGGAGTCGGGGCCTTTCTCCCCAATGAAGCCCTCGGTTTAGCCCCCGGCTGTCGCCTCCGCCAAGAATTGGAAGCAGCCCAACAATCGGTACATACTACCCCCGTGAGTGGGGCAACTTGGCAATTTATCCTCGGTCGCGATGCCTATGCAGCGGGGGATTGGGGGGGGGCGATCGCCCATTATCAGCAAAGTCTAGAAGTTTGGAGTCAAGGCCAAGGCTATTGGAGTCCCCAAGCGGCTCCCCTGGCTCTCCCCATCAACCGCACCCCCGATAACCCCTTCCTGGATCAAAAGGGGTTACTCCTCTTTCACCTCGCCCTCTGTACCAATGCCCAAGCCGCCCAAAACCCCACCCCACAAGAGGCGCAAGGAGCCAGGGATCCAGAAATGCTCTGGCAAGCCACCCGCAATTATCTCGCCGCCAGTTGGGAAATTTTCACATTGCGATCCCGTGAAGACCTAGCCGCCCAACTCCTGATCCATTGGGGTCATGTCCTCGTGCAGCAACAGGATTGGCTCAGTTTGCAATCCCTCGTGAACTACAGCGAAACCCTCACCCTGATCCAAACCA
>RECT01000302.1 GCA_007693875.1 Spirulina sp. DLM2.Bin59 | reverse complement strand
TCACCTACTGCCTCGTTGCAGGTGGAACCGGCCCCATGGATGAGTACCTGATCGCCGGTCTGGAGGAAATCAATCGTTCCTTCGACCTCTCCCCCAGTTGGTATGTTGAAGCCCTCAAATTCATCAAAGCCAGCCATGGTTTGAGCGGTCAAGCTGCTAACGAAGCGAACACCTACCTCGACTACGCAATCAACGCTTTGAGCTAGTTTTCTAACTCGAAGGTCTGCCCGGAAAATTCGGCGAGTGTTGGCACGCACAGCTAGCAGTTGCCAATTTCTCCGGGCATTGTTTTATCCATTTGCTGTAGTAAGGAGAGGTGTTTATGCCGACATTAGTTGCTTCTAACTTGGCCGCCGCTGGGCGGTTAGGTCTTGATGCTTTTGATGGAAGCTATGTTGAACTGCGTCCCAATTGGACAGAAGCAGATCTTCAACTGGTTTTCAAGGCTGCCTATCGTCAAGTGTTCGGTAACGACTACGTGATGAAAGCGCAGCGACTGACCTCAGCAGAATCTCTGTTGCGGCAGGGCAACATCAGCGTTCGCGATTTTATCCGGGCGTTGGCCAAGTCTGATTTATATAAAGAGAAGTTTTTCTACGCCAATAACAATCAACGGTTTGTAGAGTTGAACTTTAAGCACCTCCTCGGCCGTCCGCCTTTGGATCAAGAGGAACTGGCTTACCATACCCATTTAGTGGAAGATCAAGGCTATGATGCCGAGATCGACTCCTATTTTGAAAGTGAGGAATACGCCCGTCGCTTTGGCGATAGCGTTGTGCCTTACTTTACCGGTTTTTCCGTTGAACCCGGTTGCCGCACCGTCGGCTTTACCCGGATGTTCAACCTCTACCGGGGTTATGCCAACAATGACCGTGGTCAAGTGGGTGGCCCCACGGCTCGGTTAAATCGTCAATTGGCGGTGAACCAATCGGCCACCATCGCTGGCCCCACGGGTCGCGATGAATCCTATGCAGTTCCGGCGAAAGCCTTTGGCGGTATTGGCAACCAAAGTGCACGGATGTATCGGGTGGAAGTCACCGGTTTAATCGGTCGTCAACTGCGCCCGGTGATCCGCCGCAGCAACACCGCTTATCTGGTTCCCTACGAAAATCTCTCGGATCGGATTCAACAGATTCTCCGCTCTGGCGGCAAGATCTTGAGTGTTCGTCCTGCCTAATAAAAAGGAGCGATGCTGTGGGTTTCCCCGGCAACGCTCCGCTTTGTGATCTAATGTTGAAGGTAGGCTTTTATGCCTACCCTTCGGCATTATGCCAGATTTTGTAAAACGTTAATTAAATTGGGACTAAAAATTATGTATGGTCAAAATGCTTTAGGCGCAGATGGCTTAATGGAGGGGGCAAGTCGGATGTACCGCATGGAAGTGGAGGGCCTACGCCAAAACTCCCGCACCACGAGCCAACAGTTTGCCATTCGTCGCAGTGGGACGGTGATGTTGACGGTTCCCTATAGCCGCATGAGCAGTGAGTTTCAGCGGATTACCCGTTTAGGGGGCAAAATTGTCAGTATTGCGCCAGTAGATGGGGAAGCCCCCGCTGCACCGGCTGCGGCTGAGGACGAATAAATCACAATGGTTGAACAGGGTTCCTACACCCTTGAGCAGGCGATCGCCAATCTCCAACAAACGGAGCATCTGGGCGATCGCTATTATGCGGCCTGGTGGTTGGGGAAGTTCCGCGTCACTGATCCGGCGGCCATTGATGCCCTGCTGGATGCTCTCAATGATGACCTCGATCGCTCCCCCGATGGGGGCTATCCCCTGCGCCGCAATGCGGCCCGAGCCTTGGGCAAACTGGAGGATCCCCGCATTGTCCCCGCTTTGCTCCATTGTCTCCACTGCCCCGATTACTATGTGCGGGAAGCGGCGGCCCAATCTTTAGAATTACAGGGGAATCCGGTGGCGATCCCCGCCTTGCTGACGTTCCTCGCTGGGGGGGTGGCGGCGGCTGTCCCTACCCCCGACAAGCCCCACCTGGTACAACCCTACGAGGCAATTTTAGAGGCCCTGGGAACCTTGGGGGCGACGGTGGCGATTCCTGAAATTCAGCCCTTTTTGGAGCATCCCGTCGCCAAAGTTCAACTGGCAGCGGCCCGCGCCCTCTATCAACTGACGGAGGCTCCGGAGTATGGCGATCGCCTCATTGCTGGCCTGGCTGCTCCCCAGTTGCCCCTCCGCCGTTCCGCCTTGATTGATTTAGGCGCCACCCATTACCTCCCCGCCGCCGCGGCCATTGCCCAAACCCCAGCGGAAAATAGCCTCAAGTTAATCGCCCTCAAGGGGTTACTGGAAAATCACCTGACTCGGCAAGCCCAGGATACTCTCCATTTAACCGAGGAGAGTGAGCAGGTGATGGCGTTGATGGATAGCCTGCTTTAAACGGAACCTATGACCGCCCTCAATTCCCTCATTGCTGCCATTGATGCGGCCCCCTCTGCGGTGGGTCTGATTACCGCTGTGCGCCAACTGGCGGCGGCCCGTGATCCGGAAGCCATTCCGAAATTAATCGAGATTCTCGGCTATAACAACCCCGGCGCAGCAGTGGCGGCGGTGGAGGGGTTGGTGGCGTTGGGGCCGGTGGCGGTGCCGTTTTTGTTGGCGAATCTTGATGGTTATGACTATGGGGCGCGGGCTTGGGCGAATCGGGCCTTGGCGCAAATCGGCGACCCCCGCGCTTTAGAAAATTTATTAGCAGCGGCCCAGGGGGATTTTGCCCTGAGTGTGCGCCGAGCCGCCGCCAAGGGTTTGGGATTTTTGGACTGGTCTGCCCTGCCCCCTGCTGACCAGGAAGCGGGGCAAAAACAGGCCTTTGGGGCGTTGCAGGTGGCCCTCGGTGATGAAGAATGGGTGGTGCGCTATGGGGCGATCGCCGGTCTCCAGGGTTTAGCCCAGCAACAACCCCAATGGCGAGATCCAGTGCGGCAACTGTTGGGCGATCGCCTCCCCTGTGAACCAGAGTTAGCCATTCAAGCCCGACTCCATTGGGCAATTCAATCCCTAAATCCCTAAGGTTTCTGAAATTTCCCGGGATCTTCCCAGAGAAGATCCCGCCTTGGCGTGAGAATTCGTTAAAGTATTAGAGGCATTGTATAGACATCATTGAATTTGGGTCATGACATCCTCTTCCATCGCTGTGCGAGAACTGCCCCTGTTTCCCCTACCGGATGTTGTGCTATTCCCGGGGCGGCCGTTGCCTTTGCATATTTTCGAGTTTCGCTATCGGATCATGATGAATACGATTCTCGAAAGCGATCGCCGCTTTGGGGTCTTGATGTTCGACCCGATCCAGGGGCAAATTTCCGGCGTGGGCTGCTGTGCGGAAATCATCCACTTCCAACGGCTCCATGATGACCGCATGAAGGTGATCACCCTAGGGCAGCAACGGTTCCGGGTTTTAGAATATGTGCGTGAAAAACCCTACCGGGTGGGCCTAGTGGAATGGCTCGAAGATAACCCCAACTCAGGAGATCTCCGCCCCCTCGCCACCAATGTGGAGCAACTGCTCAAGGATGTGGTACATCTTTCCGCGAAGTTGACGGATCAAAAAATCGACCTCCCTGATGATCTGCCCAATTCCCCCCGCGAGCTTTCCTACTGGGTCGCCAGCAATCTCTACGGTGTGGCCACGGAACAACAGATGTTACTGGAGATGCAAAACACCGAGGATCGCCTCAACCGGGAATCAGAAATCCTCGTTTCCACTCGCAACCATTTGGCGGCCCGTACTGCCCTTAAGGATGTGCTACCGGGTTCTGATTAAGCTCCTCGGGCAAGATGTGGGAAACGCCATAACAGCCAAAGATTTTCAGCACCTCGGTATATTGGGGCAATACGGTGAGGGCTGCCTGCACTGAGTCCGCGCCCGCATTGCCGTTGAGGTCGATAAAAAAGAGATATTCCCCCAGCGATCGCTTTGTGGGGCGGGATTCAATGCGGCTGAGGTTAATCCCCCGCTCCGCAAAGACTTGCAAGGGTTGCACCAAAGCCCCCGGCACATTGGCCGCCGTACTAAAGGCGAGGGAAATATGATCCCCCGGTACACCAGGGTTGCGGCCCACCACCCAGAAGCGGGTGCAGTTGTCGGGGTAGTCGTTAATGGCATCAGCCAAGATGGGCAGTTGATAGAGTTGGGCGGCGCGGGGGGCGGCGATCGCTCCAACGGTGGGGTCTTCGCGGAGATAGACGAGGGCCTCGGTGGTGGAGTTGCTGGCCAATTGTTGGGCTTGGGGGAGATGGGTATCGAGCCAATGCTGACATTGGGCGAGGGCCTGGGGATGGGAATAGACGGTTTTCACCGTTGCCAATCCTGAAGCACAGGACACCAACACATGGTGAATGGGCAAAATTAAGGCCTGCTGAATCACCAACCCGTCTAACTCCCAGAGGGCATCGAGGCTAATGGCCACCGTGCCTTGAATCGAGTTTTCCACCGGCACGATCGCCAGATCCACCTGGCCTGCTGCCACTGCCTTGAGGCTTTGGGCAATGGTGGGGTAGGGACAGAGTTGGGGGGTTTCTCCGGTGTGGCGATGGTGGCGATCGCCATAAACCAGGGCCACCGTTTCCGCATTGGTACCAGGGGGGCCAAGATGGGCAAGGGAGAGGGTCATCGCAACGCAATCAAAGGGAATACTTCCAGTTTACGCGCTGGGGGAATCACTCCGAGCGTAGTCGTTGTTGCGCCCGTTCGAGATAGATTTCTGCCACGCGATCGCCAGAATTTTGCCAACAGCAAGCCCGGAATTGGGCGGCTGCCTCTGGCCATTGCTCCAATTGGTAAAGGAGCATCCCCTGCTCAAATTGGGGACGGGTGGCTAATTTCGCCTGCCGCACTGGTTTGGGATCGACATCAAAAACCTCAAACACAGCCACATGGGCCGATTTCCCCTTCACTTGCACATAATCAATGAGGCGAATGTGGTAGGGGCATTCATGGTTGAGGGCTAAAAAGGTGTGGTGGGAGATCAGCAGGGGAACGCCATAGGTGCGGGTCAGTCGTTCGAGGCGAGACGCTAAATTAACCGTATCCCCCATGACGGTACTATCCATCCGTTGCCGCCCCCCCACGGTTCCCAAGACCACGGAGCCGGTATTAATGCCGATGCCAATCTCAATTTCTGCCTGTCCCTGTTGTTGCCGGGTGCGATTATAGCGGGCCAGTTGCCGCAACATGGCGATCGCCGCCTGTACCGCATCATCGGCCCCCACTTGGGGAAACAGGGCCATAATTTCATCACCAATATATTTATCGACAAAACCGCGATGGCGGGTAATCGGTGGCTCCATCCGGGAGAGGAAGCTATTGATCAATTGAAACGTTTCCTCAGGGGTGAGTTGTTCCGCCAAGCTGGTGAAATGGCAAATATCGGCAAACAATACCGACATTTCCCGCTCCACCGCATCCCCCACCTGCACATCAATGATGCTGGCCTTCCCCAAAAGTTGTAAAAATTCCTCCGGCACAAACCGCTCATAGGCTTGGTTGAGTTGGGCCAACTGCCGGGTAATCTGTCGCCGTTCCTGCTCCACCCGATGCCGTTCGCTAATATCCTGAAAGGCGGCGATCGCATATAAAATTTCCCCTTTGGCGTTAAAAATCGGCCGGCCCCACACCTCCAGGGGAATCCGTCGCCGGCCATCATCCACCTCTAAATCATCTACTTGGCTGATTTCCCCCCGCAGGGCGCGGAAAATCGGCTGCCGCTCCATGGGATACAGTTGATTTGTGCCAATCACATAGGCACGGTAGACCTCCGGTAATTGGGCAACGGTCGCATTGGGAACCACGCCCCGCCCCAAAAGGGATTGGGCTCGCTCATTGGCATAGTAGGGTGTACCGGTGGCATCGAGAACAAACAAACCGACGGGAATCGCTTCCAGGAATTGCCGTAATTGCTCCTCACTATGGCTGAGGGCCTCGTTGAGCACCTGCATTTTGGCGTTATTGTCCGCCAGGGCAACAAAGGAGCTTTGCAATTGTAGGGCCATGGCTTGAAAAGCCTGGGCTAAGGCCCCCAATTCATCATCGGTGGTGAGCATCACCCCCACTAAATGCCATTGCCCCGGCTTCAGATTGCTCACCCCTTCGGTGAGGCGGGTGAGGGGCATGACGATCCGCCCCTGGGTGAACCGGAGAACGTTATAGACCAAAATCCCGACGAAGGCGATCGCCCCCAACCACACCAAGGCCCCCACCAACACCGGCCACAGCAATTCTGTAGCCGGCTGCTCAACAATCACATACCAATCCACCGTCCGCAGCGAACGGCCCGCCGCCAACATCCAACCCCCTTCGAGGCCGCGATAGAAATTGACATCAGCCTGGGCAATATGGGAGGGCGATCGCCCAAGCTGCGCCACCAGATCAAACCCCGGCCCCTGTAAGCGGGTATTGCGAAAGGCAATAATCTGCCCCTGGACATCGGTGATATAAACATACCCCTGTTGCCCCACCCGGATATTAATCGTTTGATTCCAAAGGTCATCCAGGGCCACCCGCACCAACAACGTTGCCACCGGCAACTCCAACTCATTCATCACCGGCACCGCCAAATCTAAATAGGGAAATTGGCCATCAAACCCCACATCCCCGATGGCCACCTGATCCCGATTCAAGGTCAGATCTAACAGGGGATGATCCTGTTGTGCCGGTTGGGGGCGACCCACCCGATTCCGTTGGGCCAACACCGTCCCATCGGTGGCCACCAGTTGCACATCCAACAGGGAGCGGTTGCGGGCCAATAGCCCCCGCAAAATTTCCAAATCATTAGGGGTAGTGGCCAAGGAGGCACTGGTGGCCCGGATATCACTTTGAATTTCCAAGACAAACAGGTCAAAACTTAAGGCCGCCTCATTACTGACCCGCTCTAAACCCCTTTGGGCCTGCTCCACCCGCGTCAACAGCGCGAAAGACATCGCCATCACCAACCCCACCCCCCCGATACCACTGAGGAGGAGCATTTGTTGGATAATTTGCCGCCGGAGGGAATCCCGTCGTGGATAGAGCCAATGCCACAATTTCCGCCAAAGTGGTTTGTTCAAACTGGGGTTGTCAGTAACTCTATTTAGGAGATCATGCTAGGTTGATCATCCCTTAATTTCCCACGGGCAAGGCCAGATCTTCAACATTAGTACGATCAATGAGATGGATACGGGGCAGGAAAATGCGATCGGGGAAATCTTCGCCATTTTCCAGATGGCGCAGGAGTAACTGGAGGGAGAGGCGGGCCTGAAAATCCGGCATTTGGTTAATCGTGGCATCGATCGCCCCTGCTTTGAGGGCCTCAATTACCGGGGGCATGGCATCAAACCCAGTGATCAGGATCTCCTCCCGTCGGCCCGCCTTCACCGCCGCATTACTGGCCCCCTGAGCCATGGCATAGTTAGCCGCGACGATCGCATCCACCTTGGGGAACTGAGCCAGCCAAGCCGTGGTAATTTCCTCGGCTTTGGCCTCCGACCATTCCCCCGTTTGGGTTTCCAACACGTTGATATTGCCGGTGTTCAACCCCATCAGAAACCCCTGTTGGCGATCGAGGGCATTTTGTTGGGCTAAAGCGCCATTGAGGAGCAACACATTGCCCTGGCCCCCCAACTGCTCCACCACCCATTCCCCCATCAACTTGCCCCCCGCCACATTGTCAAAAACAATAAAGCTCACCAGTTGCTCACTATTGACCGGCGTATCCATGGCAATGACGGGAAC
>RECT01000154.1 GCA_007693875.1 Spirulina sp. DLM2.Bin59 | reverse complement strand
TAAAATCGACTCTGTCAGCAGAATCTCAGTGTCTTTAGACCTGAGAGTGTCAAAGGGAATCTGGTTGTCAAATTGATGGGTGTGGGGGCGAAAAATTTTTCGCCCCTACCTATCTTTAAGTGGGTTGGATAATTTTTGATGGGTTTAACCCGGAAAGCTGCCCATGGCGCGGCTGAAGAAATAGAGGGCCAGGATCGCTAACAGACTCCGAAAGAGGAGATTGACCACAGGATCGGGAAGTTTGGGTAAATAACGGGTGCTGACCTGCGCCCCGATTAAACCGCCAATGCCTAAAATTAGCCCCGATACCCACAGCACATTGCCTTGGAGGGCATGGCTACCAGCGGCGGCAATGGAGGTAATTACAATTACGCCGAGGCTGGTTTGAATGGCCAGCTTAATCGGTTCCTGGAGCAATAGCATTTGCAACGGAACCATAATCACGCCGCCCCCCACACCAAACACCCCCGCCAATAGCCCCGCCGCTGCCCCGGTTCCGAGGCGAGCCACTACCGGATTGAGTACAGCGGGGGCGGTGGGGGAATCTTGGGCGGCTTGGCGGGCGATCAGGCGTTTGCGGAGTGTCACCAAAAAGATCGTCACGATCAACAACAGCCCAAAGGCGGCCTCCTTAATATAAGTGGGCAATGATTGAATAATCAGCGGCCCCAGGGGGGCAGTGGCGATCGCCGGCAACCCCAAAAACATCACCCGCCGCCAATCTAATAACCCCATCCGCCAATTCTGTACTGTGCCAGAGCAGGCGGTCATGACGATCGCCAAGCTACTGGTGGCAACGGCTTGGTTGTAGCCAATATCCAAGGCCACCATTAACGGCACTAACACCGTCCCGCCCCCAATGCCCAACAGCCCCGCCAGCAAGCCCGACACCAACCCCCCTATCCCCAACCAGATTAAATCGTCCACCCTTGTTTTCCTGATTTGTGCAACCATTGAGCCATCAGGAGGCAACCGGCCCACCCTGAGAACCTTTGCATCCTAGCTTGAGATTTGCCCCCAATCAACTGGAAAAATTGCCAGGGAGGGCGATCGCATCCGGTCGCAACAGGCTAAGGTTGAAGGTGAGATTTTAGTGCGATCGCCACCATGGAAGAATTTTTTAACAACGTCCTGCGCTATTGCCGTTACTTCATCACCTTTACCCTGGGGGTATTCTTCGCCCTCTTCCAATGGGTGCAGCCCATGTTCAGCAGTCCCCTCCGGCTGACGGCCCTCATCGGCATTCTCGTCGGCCTCACCGGATTCATTTTCTTCACGCTCCGGGCGATGCTGGGCTTCGGTGTTTAACCCGATGTTTCTCGTTAGGGGCGTTTTGAAAGCGATGTCCCTGGGGATGATTGGATCAAATTTACTGAATTGTTTTATTTAAAGGAGTCACTATGGCCACCAGTCGCCGCGTATCCCGCGTTTCTGCCCTGATTAAACGGGAAGTGAGCCAACTGCTCTGCCACGAGATCAAAGATGATCGCGTTGGCGCGGGCATGGTCAGCGTTACCGATGTGGTTGTGTCGGGGGATCTCCAACACGCCAAAATTTTTGTGAGTATCTATGGCAGTGATGAGGCCAGAGCCGAAACCATGGAAGGTTTAGCTTCCTCGGCGGGGTTTGTCCGTCGGGAGTTGGGGCAGCGGGTACGCCTGCGCCGCACGCCAGAGGTGGCCTTTTTTGAAGACCGCTCCATTGAACGGGGCGATCGCGTCCTCACTCTTCTCACTCAGTTAAACCAAGACAGGCCCCTAGAGGAGGGGGAAGAAGAAGAGTAAAGGCAAATCCCTGCCCTCACCCCCTCAATCCCCCTCTCCCAAAAATGGGAGAGGGGGAAGCTAGACAAAGCTTTCCGGCTCCCCTTCTCACAAAATGGGAGAGGGGGAAGCTAGACAAAGCTTTCCGGCTCCCCTTCTCCCCACCTGGGAGAAGGGGCTGGGGGATGAGGGCAATTCATCATCCCCATGCTGAACAGAAGTTTATGACCTCCCCTTCGCTACGATCGCAAATCGGCCAAATGGTCGTCGTGCGGGCCTCTGGCCACCTCTTAGATCACCAAATTCGCTACCCCCAATGGGAAGCCCCCAGGGATCAACTCCACCGTTGGATTAGCGAGTGGAATGTGGGGGGCGTGATTTTGCTCGGTGGTACGGTGGCGGAGTTGGCCCTCCGTACCGCCCAACTGCAAAGTTGGGCCAGCACCCCCCTGCTGATCGCCGCTGATATTGAGGAAGGGGTGGGGCAACGGTTTCCCGGCGCGACGGAATTTCCCCCCCCCATGGCCCTGAGGGCGATCGCAGACCCCGCCCAAGGGGAAGATTACGCCCGCCAAATGGGGGCAATTACCGCCCAAGAATCCCTCGCCCTAGGGTTAAACTGGATTCTCGCCCCCGTGGTGGATGTTAATAATAATCCCGAAAATCCGGTAATTAATGTCCGGGCCTTTGGGGAAGATGCCGCCACCGTTAGCCGTTTAGCGACCGCCTTTATTGAAGGGTGTCACCGTCACCCCGTCCTCACCTGTGCCAAACATTTTCCCGGCCATGGGGACACCAATATTGATTCCCATTTAGCCCTGCCGGAGATTCCCCACGGGAGCGATCGCCTCACCACCGTAGAAATCCCCCCCTTTGCCGCCGCCATTGCCGCTGGCGTGGATGCGGTCATGTCCGCCCATTTGATGATCCCCGCCTGGGATGCCACCGCCCCCGCCACCCTGTCACAGCCGATCCTCACCGGGCAACTCCGGCAAAACCTAGGGTTTGAGGGGTTGATTGTCACCGATGCCTTAGTGATGGGGGGGATTGCCCATTGGGCCAGCCCTGAAGAAGTGGCGGTGCAGGCCGTGGCCGCCGGGGCCGATATCATCCTCATGCCCGCCGATCCAGAACAAGCAATCCTCGCCATTGAGGCCGCTGTCATTGCCGGCCGCATTGCCCCGGAACAGATCACCGCTGCCGTGGCCCGCATTGCGGCGGCGAAAGCTAAGGTGATGCCGCCGCCAGGGGAAACCGGAGGCGATCGCCTCGTCACCCTCCACACCGCCGCCAGCCAAAAAATTGTCCGCCAAATCCTCACCGCCTCCCTCCGCCAGGGGGGAACCTGCACCCCCGAGCCTGAACCATCGGGATCGCCCCTCAATCTGATCATCGTGGGCAACCTGCTGAATATGCCCTTTTTGGATTTGGCTAGTCCGGCGATCGCCCTCCCCCAAGCCCTCGGCTACCAACATCGGATCATCGAACCGCCCCAACTCCTGGAAAGGGCAGCCCCCCAGCCTCACCCCCACAACCTCCTTCAGTTGTTCATCCGGGGCAACCCCTTTCGCGGCACGGCGGGTTTAGCCCCAGAAATCAAGGCACAGGTTAAATGTTTATTACAGAATGGGCATTTTGGGGCCATCGCCCTTTACGGTAGTCCTTATCTGGCGGATTGGTTCAGAGTGAATTGTGATCCCGGATTGCCTTGGGCATTCAGCTATGGGCAGATGCCCGCAGCCCAAGACATCATTCTTAACATACTACTGAAGCGACAAATCTCACCTTCCTTGCGTTTTCAGAAGTTCGGGGACGAATTCATATAAATTCTATTAATCTATATTTCAGGAATTTTTCCCGTTCGGTTGAAAATAGAGGTGGTGTTTAACAGCACAGTGTCGCTCCTTTTACGGTAAATGGTGGGTTTATCCCCGCCAGGCTAATTCATTGTCTTGAATTGCTGCAATTCTGGGATTTTTGACAGACCCGACCGACCCCATGAGGCGCTGGGGGGGATTGTTAACACAGATTACCGCTAATAATAGGGTGTTTTGGAATTCTTATCAGGGTGGGCAACTAATCTGTAACTCATTATACTGAAACAATGATGCTTGTCTGGGTAAGGAGCCTCCCGCAGTTTTCTGTCCACGCCGCCCAATCAACCATGCAGTACCCACAATCAAGCTTGTTCAAAGGTAAATTATGAGTGTAAACACATTAACCATCCCCAACTCCATCAAATCCGTTGCCACTGCTCCCAACCAAGAATTGCACTATTCCATTGATATGTTGCAAGACGAAGCTCGTCAGTTAGTGGATCAAGGGGTGGTGAGCCGTCAACAGCCCATCTATGTGCTCTGTCAGTATATCCCAGCCCGGGAATGGGTTTGCGTGGAGTGCGAATTGGAGAAATGCGAATACCTGCTCCGCGATCGCATCGCTGACTTGCTCGGCTCCCAATCCTGGGACAACGACTAATCTAGACCATCACGAAGGGAGATCCCCCTGGTGCTCCATGTACTGATTGAGATCCTCAATCAGGCGGGTTAGTTCTGCCTCTGCACTGACGCGAATTTTATCATCCCGCAGTGTAATCAACACCTTAGCCGCAAACGGGCTAGGGTAGATGTTGGGGTTGCAAAATAATTCCAAAAATATCGTTCCCGTATAACAGTAGTCTAGGGAGGGCTTAGGCTTGGGCCGTTGTCCTGGGGTTGTCCCCTGGATAGCAGTGGCCTTGAGGTCTTGCATCAGGGTGGCGATCGCCACCTGCATTGCCGAGACCGTTTCCGGTGTGCAGCTGAAAGAAACCGAGCCTTCGAGTAGATTAATTGTCAGTTGAGCCATCGTTAAGCAGATAAACAAAAAACCTCAGGGTGATCAGGAAAACCCTAGGGATGAGAGCAATTAGACCATGAATGGGGCACAGGTGCAAAATCCCCCCTCCCCCCATCGGGGAAACTGCCCCACGCCGCTCCCTAACCTTTGTGATAGACTGCCCTCAACGATTCGGCTGAAGAGTAATGGCACGCTCAATCCGCAGTCAAGTGCAATTTGTCTTAATTGTCACCCTTGGCCTTAACCTCACCGTTGTGGCCATCAAAGCCGGCTTGGGATTCTCCACAGGCTCCCTCAGCTTGCAAGCCGATGCCCTCCACAGCGTTACCGATGGAGTTAACAACGTTTTAGGCCTCGTGGCCAACCGCTGGTCTTCCCCCCACCCAGATCGGGAACATCCCTACGGTCATCAAAAGTTTGAAGCTTTGGGGGCCCTGGGGATTGCCGTTTTTTTAGGAATTACCTGTTTTGAGATTTTCAGTACAGCGGTGGGGCGGCTCTGGGAAAAAGCAAACCCCGTGGTGGTTTCAGGGCCGGAATTATGGCTGTTGTTCCTGGTGCTGGGGATTAATATTTTTGTCGCCGTCTACGAGCGGCGCGTCGGGGTACGCCTCGGGAGTAACCTGCTCATTGCCGATGCGAAACATACCCTCAGTGATGTTTGGGTGACAATTACCGTGTTGTTGGGGATGATTGGCCTCTGGCAAAGCCAAGTATGGGATCTCCCCCAATTGCTGTGGCTAGATGTGCTGTTGGCGTTTCCGGTGGCCTTGTTGGTGTTTCGCAGTGGTTGGGAGGTGTTGCGGGATAATTTGCCCTGGTTAGTGGACGAAATGGCCATTGCACCAGAGGCGATTTATCAAGTGGTGATGGCTGTGCCGGGGGTGGTGAATTGCCATGATATTGCCTCACGGGGTTTGCTGGGGCGGATGGTGTTTATCGAAATGCATATGATCGTCACGGCGGCGGATGTGGCAACGGCCCACGGGATTACCGAAGCAGTGGAGGCGGCGTTAGCGGATCGCTTTAGTCCCCTGCGGGTATTAATTCACATCGAACCCCCTGACTATGAATCTGATCAGATTACATTTGAGCCAGAACAGGTTAAGAAGGGGTTAGATCCAGATGATCCTGGGGGTTAATCCTGTGGGAAACTGGGGCAAAACCTGTGGAAAAGTCCTGAAGAATGTGGAAAACATCAATTCCAAATCCACCGGAGGATGAAATCATGGCCGGGATCAACAGGGAAAACTTCCAATCTGTTGGATAATGGATTGAGGCTCTCATGCTCAACTCTGCTTGCAAAGATTATTGAAAAAAGCCCATTTATTGCCTTGCTCATGTTGCCATTCCCGTTGCAATGGTTGAGGGATCTGTTCAGCGCATTGCTGAGTTCTGATCCGCCCATCCCCCACCCGACAGAAATTCCTCCCCTCACCAATGAGGGTTATGAAACCCTCTTTTTGCAATTGACGGAAGGGGTCGCCTGTGGATGGCAACGATCGCAACTCCTCGAGCACTTAGGGATTCGCCAACATGATCCTTGGTTTGTGGCCTGGCTTCAACGCTATGGTAAAAACCTGTTCCGTCAATCTCCCCAGAGCTTTAACCGCAATTTTGCTGAACAGATGGTGCGGTTGGGGAACTTGGGTTGTGGGGAGTTGGGGGATGTTGCCGCCAGTCTCGGCCGGCGGCTTTTGGCCATGGATGATCGCTCCGCCCAAACCCAATTGGCCCCTACTCCCGTGGCTCAAACTTTGGAATCAGAGGATCCGTTGGAATTGTTCGATTACGGTGTCAACCTCTATAAGTCGGGGGAATTAGAGGGGGCATTGTCCCTCTGGCGCAATGCCTTGGAACATCAGCCCCACTTTAGCGAAGCCCACAATGCCTGTGGTGTGGCCCATTATGGGCTACGTCAATGGTCTGAGGCCTTGGGGTGTTTTGATCAAGTGACTGTTACCCAACCGGACTTTAGTTTGGGCTATTTTAATCGCGGTCATGTTTACCTCGAGTTAGCCCAATTGGAGGCGGCGATCGCCGACTTCACAGTGGTGATTAGCCAAGATCCCGACCTCCATTATTACGGCTATCTCGGTCGTGGTTTGGCCCATCTCCATCAGGGTCAATCCGCTGAAGCCCTCGCAGATTTCAACCAGGCCATCACCCTCCAGCCGCAGTTATCCGAGGGTTATCAGGGGCGGGGCCTGGTGCATCGAGCCCTCGGTGATCCCCAGGGGGCGATCGCGGATTTCACCACCGCCCTGGATGCCGATCCCAACTCCCATGAGGCCTACCACAATCGTGCCTTAGCCTGGCAAGCCCTGGGGCGACACCGCACCGCCATTGAAGACTTTACCCAGGCCCTTCTCCTCTATCCCAACTTTTACCAAGCCTATTACAATCGCGGCAATAGCTATTTAGAACTAGGGGACTGGCATCAGGCGATCGCCAACTACAAAGAAGGCTTAGCCCTCAAGCCCAGCGATGTCCTAGCCCGTAACGGCCGGGGCGTTGCCCTCACCGCCCTTGGGCAATACGAAGCCGCCCTCAAGGATTTTCAAGCCGCCTTAGAACTGGAGCCGGATTTTTGGCCCGCCTGGGCCAATCAGGGTTGGACGATGTATGCTGCCCCTAACCTGGGCCCCGCCGCCGCCCTGCAAAATTGGGAAACCGCCATCAATGAACTCCAACAAACCCAACGAGAGCGGGCCCTCGCCCTGGGCACCCTCGCCCATTACAGCGGTTTAGCCTTTGCTCAAGTGGCCCAAAGGGAAACCCAGCAGGCCCGGCCCCTAATGGAGCGGGCGATCGCCGCCTTCCAACGCAGTCTCGAATGGCTCCAGGATCAACCTGGCTTAGAAACCACCTATCTCCAAGTCATCACGGATCTAATTGTCAGCTATCAACGAACCGGCAGTATTTTAAACACCAAAAATAATCTCAACATTGCCCTCTTAATCCTCAATCAACTCCAACTCAACAGCCAAACCCTCGCTCAAAAACGCCATTTACTCCATCAATTTCGCGGCATCTACCAGCTTAAAGTAGAGCAACTCACCCAGGCCCTCGATCCCAAACAGCGGATCCAAGCCCTCGAACTGGCCGAAGAACGGAAAAACCT
>RECT01000283.1 GCA_007693875.1 Spirulina sp. DLM2.Bin59 | reverse complement strand
GGTCGTAATTTGGTGGCCATTGACCCCGGCCATGGGGGGCGAGATCCAGGGGCGATCGGCATTGGTGGGCTACAGGAAAAGGATGTGATTTTGCCCATTTCCTTAGAAGTGGCTCGGACGCTCCAACAGCAGGGGGTGCAGGTGATGATGACCCGTTCTGATGATCGCTTCATCACCCTAGCGGCGCGTACTCAAATGGCCAACCAGGCCCGGGCGACAATTTTCGTCAGTATCCATGCCAATGCCATCAGCATGAGCCGTCCCGATGTGAATGGCTTGGAAACCTTTTATTTCTCCCCTCAGGGGCAACGGTTGGCCCAAACCATTCAAAATAGTATTTTGCAAAGTATTCCGATGCGCAATCGGGGTGTGAAACACGCCCGTTTCTATGTGTTACGCACCTCTTCTATGCCAGCAGCCCTCGTGGAAGTGGGTTTTGTGACCGGGGCTGAGGATGCCCCTCGGTTAGCCAATCCCCAATTTCGCAGTCAAATGGCCCAGGCCATTTCGCGGGGAATTCTACTCTATTTGCAACAAAATTAGGGTTGAGTAATTATACTTGCTAAACACAGTGCGGGGGGTGATTCGCGTCGCATCCTGATCGCCCCTACCTCCCCCGCTCATTTTTCCTCTGGGATGATTACCATGCAACAGCAGCACATTGGCGTATTTGATAGCGGTGTCGGTGGATTAACGGTGCTTCAAGCCCTACGACAAACCCTACCAGGGGAATCGATTCTCTATTTTGGCGACACCGCCCGCCTCCCCTATGGAACCCGCAGCCCTGAGGAAATTATTCAATTCGTCCGGGAAATTCTCACCTGGATGATGGCGGAAAACACCAAAATGGTGATCATGGCCTGTAATACCAGTTCTGCCCTTGCTTTGGATGTGGTGCGGTCTGAGTTCCCTGTGCCGATTTTGGGGCTGATTTTACCGGGGGCCAAGGCAGCGGTACAGCGGGGCCGGCGGGTGGGGGTGATGGCAACCCCGGCAACGGTGGCCAGTGGGGCCTATGTCCAAGCAATTCAGGAAATTGATCCCACCGTGGCGGTGTGGCAGGTGGGTTGTCCGGAGTTTGTGCCGTTGATTGAGGGCGATCGCCTCCATGACCCCTACACCCAAACCATCGCCGCCCAATACCTCCAGCCCCTCCTGGATCAGGGCATTGATACTTTGGTCTACGGCTGCACCCATTATCCCCACCTCGCCCCAGTGTTGCGCCGCCTCCTGCCCCCGACGGTGCGGTGTATTAACCCGGCCACCTTTGTAGCGGAAGCCGCCGCCCAGGAACTCCAGGCCCTAGGGTTGCAAAATCTTCAGCCCCATTCTCAGGGGACGCGGTTCGGTGTGAGTGGCGACCCCGCCACCTTTGCCCATCTGGCCCAAAAGTGGTTAGGCTATAGCCTCAATGTCGAAAACGTCCACCTGCCGGCGGTACAGATAGAATCGGTACCGGCGCGATCGGTGGACGTTTAACAAAAAAGCCGTGGGGAGCGGAGGAGGGCGGGCGGTTTAGCAATCGCCGGAGTGAATACTCCGAGGAGCTGTTGTACCGTGCCGTTTTCCACGCTGTGCCAGGGCCAACAAGAGATAAATCAATAGCAGATAACTGACTGCCATTAACAGGATCATCATGGGCACGCCTCCAGGGGAATTAAACTTAAATTTAAAATGGGGGTGCAGAGTTAAAAATGGGCTAGAGTGCGATGGGTGTTAGCGTACCTATCGCCAAGATCATCTCGCGATCCTATGGCAGAAATCCCCATGGTCAGAAACCATAGGATTCACCATCGGCCACCCCATCGCACTGTTGTCAGTATTCTGGGGAGATATTGCAGATCTACGGCTCTCCTCAAGCACCGTAGCCCGCCTAACCAAAACGCCTCGGTGGAGCTATCACCCCGAACCGAGAGGGCCTAATTAGTCATTTTCCTCTGCTGGGTCAATCGTTCCATTGCCCAAGGGCGGAACTGTTGTTTTCCCATCGACTCTTGTTTTGAGAACCAAAACAAACGCCACCAACACCAAGCCCCCAAGCACCCAGCCCAGAAAAATCCAGGCCAAAGGTGACTGACTCAGAGCAAAAGCTGTTGCTGCTTAACGCGCTAGTCGCTATGGATCAAATCGATAAAACCCTCACTTCTAGACTAACATAAGAAATTCATATATGGCGCAATTTGCTACGGAAATTGGCGAAATTTTTGCCCATATTGTATCCTCTTGGCCAAGGGGCGATTTTTTGTACTCACCAGCCCTCACCAACCCTAGGAGGGCCAACTCAGATCTCCTCACTCCTCCCCCCACTCCCTAGGGTGCAAACCTTAAACCCTCCCCACTCCCTACTTCCCACTTCCCACTCCCCACATCCCAATGATCCCCCGCCACCTCACCCTCAAAAACTTTTTCAGCTACCAAGCCGCCAGTCTCAATTTTCAGGGACTCCATACCGCCTGTATTTGCGGAGCCAATGGGGCGGGGAAATCCTCCCTCCTGGAAGCGATGACTTGGGCGATTTGGGGGAAAAGCCGGGCAGGGACTGAGGATGATTTGATCCACACCGGGGCGAAGGAGGTGCGGGTGGATTTTACGTTCAGCATTGGGGGGTCAACTTACCGAGTGATTCGTTCTCGACCCAGGGGCCGCAGTGGTGAGTTGCAATTTCAGATTCAAACTGAGGGGGAGCAATTTCGCACCCTCAATGCCAAGGGGATTCGGGCCACTCAGGATTTAATTACCGAAACCATTAAGCTGGATTATCAAACTTTTATCAATTCGGCCTATGTTCGTCAGGGCCATGCTGATGAATTTATGTTAGCCAAGCCCAATGAACGCAAGCAGGTTTTAACAAAGTTATTGAAATTGGAGGAGTACGATCGCCTCGCTGATCGAGCCAAGGATGCCGCCAAGGGATTCAAAGCCCAGCAGGAACTCCTCGACAGCCAACAGGAACCCCGGGCTGCCCGGCTCCAAAATCAGCAAGCCCTCACCGCTCAACGGGATCACTTGGCGGCACAATTGCGACAACTCCAGCGGGGCCAAGCAACAGATCAGGCCCAATTGGAAACCCTGAAGCGGGAAAACCTGGAGCGCGATCGCCTCACAGAACAGGAACAATGGCAGCAAAACCGCCTCGCCTCCCTAGATCAGGATCAGGCCCGCCGCCGTCAAACTGAAGCGAAGGTGCTGAAAACCTTGGGGGAACTGAATCAGCTTTTAGAAAATCGGCAGGGAATTCTCGCCAACTATCAACAATTGCAACAATGGCGAACGGAAGAGGCTGAACTCACCAACCGCGCCACCGCCGATCATCGGGCCCGCAGTCAACAGCAAGAAATCCTCAACGCCCTCGGCAATGCCCGCAATCAAATCCACCTCAACCAACGCACCACGGAAACGGAACTGAACCGCGCCCTCCGGGAACGCCAAGACTTAGCCCCCCTCTTGGCAGAAGCCCCGATTATTGAGGAACGGTGTCGGGAATTGGCGGATTGTCGTCGTCAGTTACAGGATTTGGATCAACGGCAGCAACAGGTGGCCCCCTGGGAAAATCGGGCTAATCAATTGCGGTTAGAAATTGCCCAGGTGGAATCCCGCCACACCGCCCAACGGGAGCAACTGGCCCGGGAACAGCAGGAGTTAACCGCCAAAAAACAAGCGGGGGCTAACCTCCGTCAGGAATTCCTCGCCAAGGTAGAGGAGTTGGAAAACCTAGAACGGCAACAAACCTATCAAGCCCGGCTCGAATCCAAACTCAATGCCCAAGCCCTGCGCCAACGGGAGTTAACCGCCCAACACCAGGCGATTCAGGAGAGTTTGGCAGATTTAGAGCAGAAATGGCAGTTTCTCCAACAGCCGGGGGCCAACTGTCCCCTCTGCGATCGCCCCCTCGGCGAGAGCGATCGCGCCCATGTCCTCACCAAAAACCAAACCTCCCAAACCACACAGCAGGAAGAACTGTGGCGGATCCAAACGGAAATCACTGATGCCCAGCGGCAACAGGCGGATTTAAAAACTGAGTTGGCGGCGTTAGCCCAGGAACTGGGCAAACGGGATCAGCAGTTACAGGAGGTGAATAAGCTAGAGCATCGTCTCGAACGGTTGGCGGAAATTAGCGAGCGCATTTGGGAGATTGACCGGGAATTAACCCACCTCGATCAAGCCCTCCATGCGGGCCAATATGCTGAAGATTTACAACAGGAATTAATCCAACTCACCGAACAGATTCAGCAACTCAACTACGACGATAAAACCCATAGTTTGCTCCGCAGTCAGGAGCGCAATTTACGCTGGGCAGAAACCAAAGCCAGTCGCCTCGAAGATGGCCGCCAACGTCAAGCCACACTCAACGAACAGATCCCCCAACTCCAGGCCCGACTGACGGCCTATCAACAGGAACTCAAGGATTTAGAGGCAACCTCGGATCTCGCCCAACAATTGGCCACGATTAACGAGACGATCGCCCACCTCGGCTATGATGCCGATGCCCATCAAAAACTCCGCCACCGGATCCGGGATCATCAACAATGGGAGTTAGCCCATCGGGATCTCAATGTTGCGGAGGCCCAAAAGCCCGGCCTAGAGGCGGAATTACAGCAAATCAATGGCCAGTTAGCCCTGGGGGAAGAGGAGCGGGCGGGAGTCCTGGCAGCCTTGGCCCATGTGCGGGAAACCATGGCAACCGTGCCCGATTATCGCGCCCAAATTGCCGAACTCACCACCACCATCGACCATCGCCAAACCCAATTGGCCCAATGCCAACGGGAGGCGGGGGCCATTGAAGCGCAGATTGAGCATTTAGCGGCCTTGGCGGCGGAATATGCCGAAAATGAAACCCAATTAGCCCAATTAAAGCAACAACACCGCATCTATAATGAACTGGCGAAAGCCTTTGGTAAAAATGGTATTCAAGCCCTAATGATTGAAAATGTTTTGCCCCAATTGGAAGCAGAAACCAATCACACCCTTTCCCGCCTAACGGGCAATCAACTCCATGTCCAATTCCTCACCCAAAAGGCAGGCAAACAGGCCAAGGCGAAACAGGCCCCCAAAATGATCGACACCCTCGATATTCTCATCGCCGATGCCCAAGGGACGCGCCCCTACGAAACCTATTCGGGGGGGGAGGCCTTTCGGATTAATTTTTCGATTCGTTTAGCCCTGGCCAAATTGTTGGCCCAGCGCTCAGGAGCCGCATTGCAGATGTTAATTATTGATGAAGGATTCGGAACCCAGGACGGGGAAGGGTGCGATCGCCTCGTAGCTGCGATTAATGCGATCGCCTCCGATTTTGCCTGTATCCTCGCCGTCACCCACATGCCCCAATTCAAAGAAGCCTTTCAACATCGCATCGAGGTACATAAAACCAATCAGGGGTCTCATTTGGTGTTATCGAGTTAATGAACCCCATCATGGCGAAACCTTCTGGAGGGCGCAACATTCCGGAGGGCGAAAAATTTTTCGCCCCTACATCCCACATCCTACTTCCTACTTCCCACTTCCTATGGCTTTAATCAAACTCCTCCACCTCTCAGATATCCACATCGGCAGCGGCTTCAACCATGGCCGCACGAATCCTGAAACGGGGATGAATACGCGGTTAGAGGATTTTGTTGAAAGCCTGAAGCTGGCCATTGACCGCGCCCTTGAGGAGCCGGTGGATTTGGTGCTGTTTGGGGGGGATGCTTTTCCTGATGCTACGCCGCCCCCCTATGTGCAGCGGGCTTTTGCGACGCAGTTTTGCCGCCTTGCTCATGCGGGGATTCCCACGATTATGCTCGTGGGCAACCATGACCAACATTCCCAAGGTTCTGGGGGGAATAGTTTGGCGATTTATCAAACCTTGGCAGTGCCGGGGTTTATTGTGGGGGAGGCGATCGCCACCTACCCCATTGATACCCCCAACGGTAGGATCCAAGTGATTACGTTGCCTTGGGTCAACAATGGGACGCTCCTCACTCGCCCAGAAACCGAGGGCAAATCCATGGGGGAAATTCAACAACTCTTAATCGAAAAGTTGGCGGTGGCGTTGGAGGGGGAAATTCGCAATCTGGATCCGGAATTGCCGACGGTGCTTCTGGCCCATGTGATGGCCGATCGCGCCAACTTGGGGGCGGAGCGGTTTCTTGCGGTGGGTAAGGGGTTTACTTTGCCCGTGAGTTTGTTTATTCGTCCAGAATTGGATTATGTGGCCCTGGGCCATGTCCATAAACACCAAAACCTTAACCCCAATAATCAGCCCCCGGTGGTGTATCCCGGCAGTATTGAGCGGGTAGATTTTAGTGAGGAAAAGGAAGATAAGGGGTTTGTGGTGGTGGAATTGCAAAAGGGATCGGCTCAGTGGCAATTTTGCCCCGTTTCCCCCCGACCGTTTCGGACGATTCGCGTTGATGTGGCGAAGGAAGAAGATCCCCAAACTGTGATTTTAAAGGCGATCGCCAAAACCGATATTACCGATGCTGTCGTCCGTCTCCTCTACCAAATTCGCCCGGATCAGTTGGATCAAGTGGAAGCAGGGCCCATCCACACCGCCCTCGCTGCTGCCCACCACTACACGATCCGCCCGGAACTGGTGAGCCAACTGGTGCGGCCCCGCGTCCCGTCCCTCAATGCCAACAATGCCCTCGATCCCCTCGAAGCCCTCACCACCTACCTGGATCATCAAGAAAACCTCGAAAAAGACCGCGCCGCCCTTCTAGCAGCAGCAGCGGAATTATTAGCCCAAAGTTAGGAGTGAGAAGTGAGGAGTGAGGGAGAATGCTACACTCTGCTCTATCCTCTCTTCTCTATCCTCTTTTCTTCCCATGCGGGAATTTGCAATTAACGAGCCGCCAAAATTTGATCATCTAGGGAAAAATCCGCCTCAATTTGATCCCGACCGCTGGCCAAATAGCCCTGGGTAAAGGAATCCTGTAAACCCGTCATCAGATCAAATTGAGGCCGCCAATTCAGATCTGCCTGAGCCTTGTGGATATCGGCAAAGAAATGCTGGGCCCGCAGCGGGAAAGCTTTCCGTTTGCCAAAATCGAAGGCCTTGGGATCGAAATGTACCAATTCCACGCTAGCGGGATCTTTGCCAGCGGCAGCGGCACAGGCCCGGGCAAGGCCGTTAAACGTGACAAAGCGATCGCCCGCAATATTATAGATTTGCCCCTTCGCCTTGGCATTGCCCAAAATTGCCACCATGGCCGCCGCCAGATCCTCCACATGGCCCAATTGGGTCATCACTTGGCCATCGCCAGGGATGGGAATGGGGCGATCTCGCACAATCCGATCAAAAAACCAGGCTTCAATATCGTTGTAGTTTTGGGGGCCATAGATATACACCGGCCGCACCGAAGTCCAGGGCAGGCCCGCCGCTGCGAGATACTCCTCCGTTTCATATTTCCCCTTATGGCGACTGTTGGGATCCACCGCATCCCCTTCAACATGGGGCCATTGATCGCCCTTTTGATACACACCGGCAGAACTGACATAGATAAAATGCTCAACGCGGCCCTTAAACAGATCCGCTAGGGGTTGGGTATCGGCTTTTTCCCGGCCGTTGTTATCGAAAATCGCATCAAATTCTTGGCCCTCCAGTTGGGCGAGCATTTGGGCGTGATCGTGGCGATCGCCCTTGATCTGCTCCACCCCCGCCACCGGCAGGAGCCGATTGCCCCGATTAAACAGCACCACCTCATGGCCCTGAGCCACCAATTGCCGCGTCAACGCCACCCCAATAAACCGGGTT
>RECT01000092.1 GCA_007693875.1 Spirulina sp. DLM2.Bin59 | reverse complement strand
GGCGGGCTCACTCGGCGACAGGTAACGGGGGATTTTATCGTTGATGCTGGGCATTTGGTGGCCTATGAGCCCACTATTCGCCTCAGGATCCGGTTTGCCAAGGGTATTCTTGGCTCTCTCACCTCCGGGGAAGGCATGGTCAATCACCTCAAGGGCAACGGCATGATTTACCTACAATCCCGCAGCATTGATGGTCTTGTGAAATTTTTACGACGTAAAGTCCGTTAGCCCTAGGGAAAAACATCAAAAATCATGGAGATTGAATTACTGCATCAACCAGATAGTGCGATCGCCAAAGTCTACCTGGCCCCTGGTGAAGAACTCATCGCCCAAGCCGGGGCGATGGTGGCCATGAGCAGCCACATCAACCCTAGCACCAGCCTCCGCCGGGGCAAAGGCGGCAGTCTTTTGGGCGCCTTTGGACGAGTTTTGGCCGGGCAATCGCTGTTTTTAAGTGTGTTTCGCACCGCCACGGCTGCGGAAATTTTTCTCGCTCCCAAATTAATGGGGGATTTATTGGTGTGTGATGTTACTCAAAATAGTTTAGTGGCGCAGTCCGGTTCCTACCTCGCCAGCGAAAGCACCGTTGATCTCGATGTGGGGTTTCCAGGCCTGCAATCTGTTTTTTCAGGAGAAAAGCTATTTTGGCTTAACCTCAGCGGCATCGGTCAAGTCCTGCTCACCTCCTTTGGTGGGATCTACAGGATTCCCGTGGATGGGGAATATATTGTGGACACGGGCCATATTGTCGCCTTTGAAAAAAGCCTCAATTTTTCCATTGATAAAGCGGGGGAAAGTTGGCTAGGGTCTTTCCTGGGCGGTGAAGGTTTGGTCTGTCGCTTCCGAGGCCAGGGTAACGTCTATTGTCAAACGCATAATAACCATGCACTCCTCAAAAAGGTGGGGAG
Source organism: Spirulina sp. DLM2.Bin59 (assembly GCA_007693875.1). Taxonomy (GTDB): domain Bacteria; phylum Cyanobacteriota; class Cyanobacteriia; order Cyanobacteriales; family Spirulinaceae; genus Spirulina. The sequence goes on along the minus strand of RECT01000092.1, from coordinate 6,849 downwards.
CAAACTCACTAGTCACTAACCCCTTTTTCTAAAAACGCAGTTCTCCACAACCGATGGTTATGCAAGACGAATACAGCTACACAATCGAGCATTCCCCGGCCTATGCCTCCCTGATCCTAAACCTTAAGCGGAACCAAACCGTAGTGGTGGAGGCCAGTGCCATGGCCGCTATGGATAGTTGTATCCAGATGGAAACGAAAGTCCGAGGCGGGCTGATCCAGGGGCTGAAACGGATGTTGGGGGGAGAATCCCTGTTCATGAATGAATTTACTGCCCAGGGTCAGGGGGGACAGTTATATATCTCGCCCGGTGTGCCGGGGGATATCCACCATTATCGCTTGGGGGGCGATCGCCAGGACAGTTTGATGGTGCAATCGACGGGGTTTGTGGCGGCTAGTCCGACGGTGGCGGTTGACAGTCAATTTCAAGGGTTAAAGGGGTTTTTTAGTGGCGAGTCGCTGTTTTTATTGCGGTTAACGGGGGAGGGGTCGGTGTGGTTTAGTTCCTATGGGGGGATTATTGAAATCCCGGTGGAGGGGAGTTATGTGGTGGATACGGGTTACATTGTGGCTTTTGAGGAATCGCTCAGTTATCACGTTGAGGCGATCAGTGGGCTTTCTTTGCGGGGGATCCGCACGGGTATTTTAGGGGGAGATGGTTTGGTCTGTCGTTTTCAAGGCCGGGGCCGTCTCTGGATTCAATCCCGTAATTTATATGCGCTGCTCAACTTCCTCCGTCCTGTCCAAACGGACAGCGGTGGTGATTAGGCCGATGCTGGTTGCTCAAGGGTGCGTCAGCCCCTAGGTTACTCTTTTGCACCCTAGATTAACCGCCCTGACGCACCATGCAGGAAATTTTGAGTCTCAACCTGGGGATGGCGGGAGGGTTAATCTCGCTTGCTGAACAACCAAAAGCCGGCGAAGGTTTCTCCAGCCTTGGGGTCTTGGATGGCGAGGAAATGTACACCTTTGGCCCGGGCTTTGGCAGCTTCAAAGTCTTGGCCTTCTTTGAGGGTTTCGGGGGTTTTGAGATCAGCCAGAATCCAACTATCGCTTGCACCGGTTTCTAACCAAATCCGCGCCAGGGGCTGGGTTTCTAAATGGAGATAGCCTAACTCTAGCCCTGAGAGCCAGGCAGCTAGGGGAATGGCCCTCGGGGAGAAAATAATTAATCCTGGAATGGGGAGATCCGGTGTGACGCCCATCATTTCCAGGGGGAAGGCTTCCCCAAAGCTAATGTCCCAGTCGGGCATCTCTTGGAAATCGGCGGCGGGGAGGGTAACGATCGCCCATCGATCGGCTTTATCCCCCCGCACGGCATCGGGGAGGGCAATGGCGTTCATCGCAGGATATTGAACAATGGCGGCTTGGGCCGCATCGGCATCATAGCCCGGTTCTTGGGGGTAAACCTCCCTCATCCGTTCCGTGAGCCACTGCTCAATGGCATAGGTACGACGACTGGCGGCGACGGGAATCCCGGCATCTTCACAGGCTTTGATGATCATGTTGTTCATCTGTCGCCGGAAGAAGCGAATTTTCTGGGGGGAAGCGGGGGCTTGGGCGATCGCCTCCTCAATGGCTTCCTTCAACCAAGCGGAATTGACCGAGCCGTGATCCGTGAAGCGGCTGAAGCGAAAGAGGGTATCGGGCGATCGCCTCACATCACTGGGACTTTCACAAATCAGCACTTCCCAACGTTTTTTACGATTTTCATCAAAGATGGGGCGCGAATAAAAATCCAGTTCCCAAATTGTTTTACCCATGTTGCCTGTTAAAAAAATCTTGCCTAGCCCCCCATTCTAAAGGACAACCGTTCAGGTACGGTTTTCCCTGGGGTTGGGGGGATCGCCTCAATGGCGGATTTCGTGACGGTTATCACAGATGCAGCGGATGCAGATCGGGCTAGGCGGTGGGTAGATTCACAGAGAGAACCCCATATCATCACGTCGCTCCGAGGGAAAAACAACGATGATAAGGGTATCGAGAGCAAAACCCCTACCAACCTTTAAGAGCCATGATTTACGACCTCCAACTTCTCCCCGGTGCCATCTCCGCTATCCTCGCTGATGTTGCTGATAGTCACCGCCTCACCCTCACCGATCGCTTCGGTTTAATGGCGGCAGTCCTTGATGATAACCTCACCGAAGAAGAACGACGGGCGGTGAATCGCCTGCTGCGTTCAGTGCAACGGGGTCGGGTGGCGATCGCCTAATCCCCTCCCAAATTTCCCTTTGTTTTCGGTTTTGCTCTCTCCCGACTCGGTGTTTACCGAGTCGGTTTTTCGTGGAAATTCGTGGATAATTGCTTGGTTTTCGCTGCCCATTGGACAGTTAGCGAGAAAAATCAGCGGTATATTGGGGACGTTCTCGCCTGCGATCGCCCCCCATGCTCACCCGCAAACACATTGAATCCGTTGTGCTCCCCTTGAGTGCGATTCTGGTGGCACTCCTGCTCTTTGGACTATTTTGTTTAGCCGCCGGAGCCAACCCCTTTGGGGTCTATGGCTCCATTTATAAGGCTGCCTTTGGCCAGTGGAGTTCCTGGCAAAATACGTTAATTCGCGCCGCGCCCCTGATGCTCAGTGCCCTCTGTACCGCCCTGCCGGCCCGGTTGGGGTTGGTGATTATTGGTAATGAGGGGGCCTTAGTGATGGGGGGGATTGGGGCGATCGCCGCTGGCCTAGCCATGGGAACCGCCGCCCCCCCCCTATTGGTACAGATCCTCATGGCCCTCGCGGGGATGATCTTTGGGGGGGTGTGGATTGGCATTGTGGGGGCGTTGCGCCATTGGCGGGGGGTGAATGAAACCATCAGTAGTTTGTTAATGAACTACGTGGCGATCGCCCTCCTCAATCATCTGGTGGAAGGGCCGATGAAAGATCCCGCCTCCCTCAATAAACCCTCCACCTTCCCCCTCGAAAGCCTCTATCGGGTGGGAACCATCCCCGGCACCCGCATTCACTACGGCCTGGTTTATGGGATCATCGCCTGCATCATCGCCTACATCCTCATCCAGCGCACCACCTTCGGTTTCGCCGCCCGCACCGCTGGCGGCAACCTACGGGCCGCCCGCATTGCCGGGCTACCCGTCGGGAAACTCACCCTCGCCATTTGTTTCCTCGCCGGTTCCTGTGCCGGGCTAGCGGGGATGGTGGAGGTGGCCGCCGTCCATGGTCGGGCCAATGCTTCCCTCAATGTCGGCTATGGCTACGGCGGGATTTTGGTGGCCTTTGTGGCCCGCCATAACCCCCTGGCCGCCGGGGTGATTGCCGTCCTCTTGGGGGGTATTCTCGCCAGTGGGGGAATTTTGCAGCGATCGCACGGCCTCCCCGATGCCACCGTCCTCGTTTTTCAGGGCTTGGTGTTTCTCTGTGTGCTTTACAGTGAATCCCGCTATGGAACGATTCCCGCCCTGCAACCGCAAACCAACGTCACCCGCAACAGTTAGAACGGAGAAGATCGAAAATGTCCGAAGCCTTAGGATGGTGGGGTGTACCCCTGGCGATCGCCGCCGGTACGATGCGCGGTGGTACGCCCTTTTTATTCGTCAGTTTGGGGGAATGCCTCACGGAAAAGAGCGGCAAAATTAACCTCGGCCTCGAGGGAACCCTCCTCACCGGAGCCATGGCCGCCTACGCCATTTCCTACCTCACCCGCGATAGTCTCGGCACCGTCCTCGCCCCCATTTTTGGTGTGGTCGTTGCCGGTTTTGCGGGGGCCATCCTCGGGGCGATCCATGGTTGGCTCGCCCAGCAGCGGCGTGTGAATGATGTGGCCGTGGGCATTGCCATGATTATCTTTGGCAGTGGCATCGCCTTTTTCCTGGGTAAACCCTTCATTCAGCCCGTTGCCCCCCAGTTGCCCACCTTTGATCTGGGGAATTGGAGCAGTTTGCCCGCTGTCCAAGCTGCCTTTAAAATCAGTCCCCTGTTTATTTTGGGCCTGATCCTCGCTCCGGTGATGCAGTGGTTTTTCCGCGCCACCCGCTGGGGTCTACTGATCCGCGCCGTGGGGGATGCGCCGGAAGCCGCCCGGGCCATGGGAGTTTCAATTTTTAAAGTGCGGATGTTGAGCATTATGGGGGGCAGTTTTCTCGCGGGGATTGGTGGCGCGTCCCTCTCCCTCTATTACCCCGGTGTCTGGACAGAAATGATCTCCAGTGGTCAGGGTCTGATGGCGGTGGCCCTGGTGATTTTCGCCCGGTGGAATCCGATGCAATGCCTCTATGCCTCCCTGTTGTTTGGCGGTGCCCAGGCTTTGGGGCCAGCCCTGCAATCCGTGGGGGTGGATTCCTTCTATTACCTGTTCAACGCCGCCCCTTACATCCTCACCCTCGGCATTATGATCCTCACCTGCTCCCCGAAAAAGACGTTAACCGGAGCACCGGGAGCCTTAGGGAAGGAGAATTAACGCCCTTACCCCCGACCCCTCTCCCAAAAACGGGGGCTACGGATGGCCACGGTTTCCTGTTGCGCCCTAATGTTGAATCCTGCCATCCGGTAGCGTCGCCCCGGTGAGGTTGGCATCGGTGAAACAGGTGCGATCGCACAATGCCCCCGTTAAATCCGCCCCCCGGAGGTTGGCCCCCGTCAAATTCGCCCCCGTTAAATTTGCCCCCTGAAGATGGGCCGAGGCTAAATCCGACCGTTGTAAATCCGCTTCCGTTAAATTCGCCCCCGTCAGTTGTACCGTTGCCAAATACATCCCACTTAACAGGGTTTTGCTCAAATCAACCCCCGGCGCAATTAAATAAGCACCGGACTGGGTGAGATCGTAATCAACAGGAAAACGGGTTTGGTGATTATACAGAGCACCCTGGAAACCCGTTCCCCTTAAACAAGCTTCCCGAAAATCGGCATCATAGAGATAGCTACGGCTGAAGTTCGCATCAGTGAGATTGCTACCCACAAACTTCGCCCCCATACAGCTTGCCCCCAACAGCGTCCCATGGGTTAAATTCGCCCCGGTGAGATCACAGGTTAACAATTGCGTCATCACCAAATAGGCTGCTTCTAAATCTGCCCCAATCAGGCTGGCAAGGTTCAGGATCCCATAACTGAGGTTGACATGGCGTAGATCAGCCATGCTTAAATCGCTCCGGCTCAGATTCACCCCTTCGAGATCCGCCGCCTCCAAAATGGCACTGTTTAAGCTGATCTGGCTAAAATCTGATCGTTTTAACCGGGCATGGGTAAGATCACTTTCCACAAAGGCCGCCCCCCGCAACATGGTGCGGCTGAGGTCAATCCGGGGCAAGCTGAGATCGCAAAAGTCTCGTTCGCCCTCGGCGTAGCGTTGCAAGATGGATTCACGATTCATGGGGATCAGCCAGGGAAGGAGCTATCCGCAATTTTACGGTTTTTTGCCCGGTGATTTTAGAAAAAAATCCCTCTCTGAGCGAGAGGGATGGGGGGTTGCCGGATTAATAGCCGGTGGGCAAAGCGGGCTGGGCTTCCGGTGAGGCCGTGGGAGGGGGGGCTGTTTCCGCAGCCTGGGCAGCTTCGGCGGCCTTGGCAGCGGCGATCGCCTTCACCTCTTCCTCGTAAAGCGTTAATAACTCGGGAACCGTCACAAACTCATAGCCCTGTTCTCGGAGTTGTTTAATGATGAAAGGCAAGGCTAAAACCGTTTGGGTTCGGTTGCCGCCGCCATCATGGAACAGCACAATCCCACCGGGGGAAGCCGCCGCCATAACGCGCTTGATAATATTCGGGGCTGAGGCGTAGTAGTCCTTAGAATCCGCCGACCACATCACCACCACTTGCCCTTTTTGGGCGGCATAACTGGCGAGGCCATTGTTCAGGAAGCCCCCAGGGGGCCGGAACAGTTTCGGTGTGAAACCGGTGGTTTGTTTGATCCAGGTGTCGGTGTTATCAATCTGTGCTGCTGCACTGGCGGCAGTCTGTTGGGCGTAGGGGTGGCTCCAGGTGTGGTTGGCGAGGGCATGGCCCTTCATTTGGATATGTTTGGCCCGATTGGGAAAGGCTTGGACGCTGCGACCAATCAGGAAAAATGTCGCCTTCACATCGTTACTTTCCAAGATATAGAGAATATCGTTGGTGTAGGGATCGAGGGGGCCATCATCAAAGGTGAGGGCAATCACTTTCCGACCACTGGGAAGGGGCACGGAGTTGATCGTTTTGCCCCGGAAATGTTCCGGGACGGTGAAGTTTAGGGCTTCGGCTTGCTGTTGTAGTACGGCAAGCTGATGGGTCCAAGCTTGATCAGCAAGGGTAGAAAGCTGATTGAGCCTGGCGGTTAAACCACTATAGGCAACGGGGCCCCGCACAAAGGCTTGGGCCGTCCGACTAATGGGACTCTGGAAGGTGACGCAGAGGATTAGAGTGGCAAGAGCAAGGACAATATAGAGAAGCCGCTTGGTTCTCAGTTGACCCCACCACCACTGACAGAAGGCTTGAAATGGCTTTGGACTACTCACGCTCGATCCAAAAAATGAATGGGGTATAGGGAGGCAATCTACGCAAAAACTAGAGATAGCGCAAAATCTCACGCTGCTGCGTGAGCATCTGGATTGTTGATATCACAATCTCAACCCGATCATATCCGGAAATTTTAAAATTTCCGATTAAATAATTTGAAATTCCGGGGAAGGCTGGGCGATCGCCTGGTAATGCTCAGTAATCCGTGCCACTACGTCAGGAATTGTTAACCCGTCGGTACAGAGGGGGATGGCATCTTCAGCTTGGCGCAGGGGGGCGGCTTGGCGGGTGGTATCGAGGCGATCGCGTTCTGCAATCTGGGCCGCTACCTCTTCAACGGTCAAGGTTTCATAGCCCTGCTGTTGCATTTCCGCCCATCGCCGCCGCGCCCGCTCCATCACTGAGGCGGTG
>RECT01000476.1 GCA_007693875.1 Spirulina sp. DLM2.Bin59 | reverse complement strand
TTCATCCCCGCAATAAATTGACGGGGCTTTCAGACTCCCGCACTATTTTCGTAATTAAGAATAACTGTGGAAACCACCTTTTCCCGTGATGACATTGCTGCTGCTTTGATCCTGCCCACGGATTTTAACTTTCAACTCCCTGATCCCGAAGACGACGAGATCCACGACCACGACTTTAACCAGCAACTGGATGAAGTCTGGAATATTTGTGAACGGTTCGATCTGCAAACGGATATTTGGCGGGGGCGAGTGCTGCGGGCGGTGCGCGATCGCGAAAAACGGGGCGGTGAAGGGCGGGGAACCGGTTTCCTCAACTGGCTTAAGGATCGAGAAATCACCAAAAGCCAAGCCTATGCCCTGATCCAACTGGCCAACAGTGCCGATACCCTCCTCGCCGAAGGGCAACTCGACCCCACCTCCATCAACCTGTTCAGTAAGCGGGCCTTTGTGGAAACCGCCAAGGCCGAGCCAGAAGTGCAGCGGATGATCAGTGAGGCAGCAGCGGGGGGCGATCGCATTACCCGCCGGGAAGTGAAACAACTCACCGACGAATGGACTGCCGTTAGTTCCGACCTCCTCCCCGCCGAAGTTAAAGCCAAAGCCGCCAACGGCAGCCTCCCCTCCCGCCACCTCGCCCCCTTCGTTCGGGAACTGGAAAAACTCCCCGACAGCCACTTGAAAACCATCCAGGTCGAAGTAGCCGGCACCCCCGATGTGGATATGGTCAAAACCTTGACCGCCGAAGCCAAAAACCTCTCCAAATACCTCGACGCTGCCGCCCAAGTCCAAACCCTGCGCCGTTCCCATGTGGATTTAGAACTGGCCTTAGAGGAAGCCCTGCGGTTGGATTGCCTCAACACCGCCGCCGAACTGGTCAAACAGGCCACCACCCTAGAGCAAACCGTTGGCAAACTCTACACCACTTGGCGCAGGCTGGGCAGTTTAGCCGATCGCCTCTATGTGGACACCGGAGCCAGCAACCCCCACCTGCGGGCCATGCTCACCAGCCTCACCAGCCTTACCCAAGAAGTGATCGAGGTGCAACTGGATGAAACCGGAGAGCGCTCTGTTCGCTTGCGGATCATGGGCGATCCTGAGCAATCTTAGCCGCCGTAGTAGAAGCGAATTTCCTTCTCTTTAAGGGGGGGAAATTCCGCATCGAGGAGACGCTGATTCAGTTCGGCTTGGGAGAGGTGTTTGGCCCCAATGCGGACAATGCGCGATCGCATCGTATTCGTAACACCGCTGCGTTGGCGATCGCCCTCCAGAGCCATCACCTCTTGATAAAGCTTTAATTTTGTCGGGGGGATGGGGCTACCGTCGAGGTCGAGGCCTTGGGCGATCGCGACATCTACAGCATCAGCGCCAGTGGTTTTATCGGCCATGGTGAAGGATTTTTAAAATAATGGAACTTAGCCATTGTCCCATTGCGAGGGGTTGATCCATCCTTAAACCAAGTTGCGATCGGTACGCTAACGCGGAGCGGTGAGAATTTCGTAGCCCGTGGCTGTCACCAAAACCGTATGTTCAAACTGAGCCGAGAGGCGACGATCAGCGGTGACAACCATCCAGCGATCGCGCAACGTCCGCGTCACCTTCGACCCCGCATTGATAATCGGCTCAATGGCCAACGTCATCCCCGGTTTCAGCGTCACCTTGGGTAGATCCGGCGTGCGGGTATGGAACACCGCTGGCGGCTCGTGCAAATTGCGCCCCACCCCATGGCCGGTAAAATCATCAACAATGCTGTAGCCGTGGGGGGTGACAAAATCTTCAATGGCGGCGGCAATATCGAAAAGAGAATTCCCTGGCTTCACCTGCTCAATGCCCTGATAGAGTGCTGCTTCCGCCACCTTCATTAACTGGGCAGCATCGGGTTTCACCTTGCCAATGGCGATCGTGATACAGGAATCCCCATGGTAGCCGTCCTTAAAGGCCCCCGTATCCACCTTGAGGAGATCCCCATTGCGCAAAATCGCCTTTTTACTGGGAATGCCATGAACCACCTCATGGTTTAAACAGGCACAAATCGAAGCGGGAAAACCGTGATACCCCTTAAAACTGGGGGTAGCTCCCTCGGCCCGAATCCGTTCCTCGGCATAGGCATCCAGATCAGCGGTGCTCATACCAGGCTTGGCGATCGTCCCAATTTCCTGCAACACCATCGCCACAATCCGCCCGGATTCCCGCATCCGCTCCACCTCCAGGGCAGATTTTAATTCAATGCTGCGACGGCTACGGCCCATCGGGGGCAAGGCGGAACGGGAAGCAAAGAGCTGGGTCAAGAAGTTCATCACCGATTTGGAAAGATTATGATCTAGTGTATCGGTTTCCCTGCTTTTTGTTATTGTGATGGCAATTCATTCAATCCCTGGACTATGACTGTTGAAATCATTGCGGTGAAAACACCAGAAGAGTTGGCAGAATTTTTCGCGGTTCCCCTTCGAGTTTATCGCGATGATCCCCATTGGGTGCAACCTTTGCAAAGTGGGATCAAAAAACAACTCAGCCCTGAAAACAACTTTCGCACCTATGGAGAGTTACAGCCCTTGATCGCCCGTCAAAATGGGGAAGCGGTGGGGCGGATTGTGGCGACGGTGAATCAGCGTCTCATTGAGCGCAGTGGTCAACCCTTGGGAATTTTTGGTTTTTTTGAGGTTATTGCTGATCTGGCGGTGGCTTCCGCATTGTTGGATGCAGCGATCGCTTGGCTTCAGGAAAAAGGCATGACCCGCGTCCGTGGCCCCATTGATCTCTCCACCCATAATAATTGCCTCTGTTTAGCCGATGGTTTTGCAGATACGCCCCACATCCTCACCCCCTATAATCCTCCCTACTATGTTGAATTTTTGGCAAAACTGGGTTGGGAACGGGTGAAAAATGCCTATGCTTACACGATGGATTTAAGTATTCCCTTAAGCGATCGCTTTGAACGGGCTTATCAAATTGCGATTAAATCCGGGATCACGTTTCGTAATTTACACACCAAAGGGGAGGCTTTTGAGCAGGATTGCCAAACCCTTTATCAACTGTTTACGACAAATTTTGCCAATAATTGGAGTTCTAGTGCCCGTACCTGGGAGGAGTTTCGGGAGGAGGCGGAGGATTTAAAAAGTTTGGTAGATCCGGATATTTTTCCAGTGGCGGAGGATCAGGGGAAAATGATCGGGTTTTGTATGGCGTTGCCGGATTATAACATTGCGTTAAAGCACGTTAATGGCCGTTTAGATTGGTGTGGTTTGGTGAAATTTCTCTGGTTTCGTCGCCAAATCAATCGCGCCCGTGTGATTGCAATTACAGCATTGCCGGAATATCGCCGCAAGGCTGTGCCTTTGGCTTTAGTTCACCTGTTAATGAAACAGGGAACCCAGCCGGGGAAACCCTACAAGACCGCTGAACATTCCTTTGTTTGGGAAGATAATACCCCATCCCGCCATTTAATTGAGGCGACGGGCAGCACCATTTCTAAGACCTATTGTATGTTTGAAAAAGCAATTTAGATCCAACATGCCGCCGGTTGCTCAATAAATGGTGCGTCAGCCGTTAAGCTCCTCTTTTTTATCCTAAATTAATCACTCTGACGCACCCTACAAATCTACAAATTCTAGGGTACGTCACGGATATTGATTATTTATTTTTGCAACAGTTCTAAAACTTGCCGTTGCAATGTAGGATCCTGCTGCACGGTTTGGGCGATTTGGTTGAACTCGTCAACCGCTAAACCCTCATCCTGTACCGCTGCTTGCATCTCCTGTTCTGCGGCTTGGTGAATTTGGGAAATCTGCTGAATTGCTTGGGCAAAGGTTTGGGCCTCTTGATCAGAGAGTTGCACTTGCATTTCTGGATTTTGTTGACTCTGGGCAATTTCGTTAAACCGCTCCACCGTCAAGCCTTCCCCCTGAATCGCTTCCACCATTTGGGCTTGGGCCTGTTGTTCGATCGCCTGAATTTGCTGAACCGCCATCGCAAACCGTTCCAAATCCGTTGCGGTGATCTCCATTTGAGGGGCGGGGGGCATCCCTGGTTGGGGTGATGTTTGTTGAGCCTGGGCTGTGGAAACGCCACCAAACCACAGCAGCCCCATGAGGGTACTGCTGGCTAGGAGTTGCTTAAGCATGAAAAAATCCTCTAAGTACATCACTCCTCTGTGAGGAGTAGGCAGACGGGTTAAACCTCTGCCTAACTTATTGTTACCTTGCAAGTCGAAGATTCGCAACTTTTAGGGCGAAAGATAACTGAGAGATAGGGCGAAAGATTTTTCGCCCCTACTTGGGGACGGCGGCGGTGAGGACTTCGTTGCCCTCTGGGGTGACGAGGACATCATCTTCAATGCGGATGCCAATGCCGCGCCATTCTGGGGGAATTTCTGGCTGGCCTTCGGCGGGTTCAATGGTGGGGCTGATGTAGAGTCCCGGTTCAACGGTGACGAGGTTGCCCGGTTGGAGGGTGGCCCATTGTTCCGCTGTCGCCTTGTAATGGCCCGCATCATGGACATCTAGCCCCAACCAATGGCCCGTCCGGTGCATATAAAAGGGCTTATATTTTTCCTCGGCAATAATTTCCTCTAAATCCCCCTGCAACAGGCCTAAATCTAGCAAACCCTGCACCAATACACAGACCGCCATATCATGAAATTCGTTATAGGCTTTACCTGATTGCACCTCTTCGATGGCCTTCAATTGGGCCGCTAAGACTAATTCATACAGGGCCTGCTGCTGTTTCGACATTTGACCATTGACAGGAAACGTGCGGGTGATGTCGGCGTTGTAATAGTGATAACAGGCTCCCGCATCAATGAGGAGGAGATCGCCGTCCGCCAAACAGCGATCGTTGTTGATGTAGTGGAGAATGCAACCATTGGCCCCACCGGCCACAATGGAGGGATAGGCGGAGGTGGCTCCGTGGCGGGCAAAGGTATATTCAATTTCTGCCTGAATTTGGTATTCATATACCCCCGGTTTAGCCAAATCCTTGGCCCTTTGGTGGGCTTCTACGGAAATTTCGACGGCTTTGCGGATCAGGTCTAATTCCGTTGGTGTTTTCACTAACCGCTGGGGATGGAGGAGAAAGCTGGGGTCATCGATGCCGGTGGGGCCGTAGCCGTTTTTAGGATAGAGGGCAATGCACCGTTGCCAATGACGGAGGATTTTTTGGTTGAGGGCTTCGTTGCGACCAAAATGATAGTAGAGGCGATCGCTCTTGGCTAAATATTGCGGTAAATGCTCGTTGAGTTCCCCAATGGGGTAGACCGCATCGGCTCCATATTCGGTTTTTGCCGCATCCACCCCCGTAACATACCCCGTCCAGGTTTCCTTGGCGGGATCCTTGGGTTGGACAAAGAGGATAAAGCGGTGTTCTTCATGGTGGGGGGCAAAGAGGGCGATCGCCTCCGGTTCATTAAACCCGGTTAAATAATAAAAATCACTGTCTTGGCGGAAGGGATGGTCTACATCCTTGTGCATCACAGCCAGGGGCGCACTGGGAAAAATCGCTGTGCCTTGGCCCAGTTTTGCCATGAGGCGATCGCGCCGTTGCTGATATTCGGTTGCGTCAATCATTAAATTTGAGTGTGAATCGGGAGAAAACAAGGGTCTGCTCCAAATTTTAGCGGATGTTTGCCCCGAGATTATTTTTCACCCACCGAAACAATGCGGTAGATTGTTCCCAAAGTTCCGCTAAAATACCCCTACGGAATTCATCCCCATCAACTACCCCCCATTGCCCATGAATCGCTCTCGACTCAACCCTGGAATCATTGTGGCTTGGCTTGTACTCCTGGCCGGTTGCGAATTTCTCAACTCCGTGAATCCCCTGGCAACCCCCGATGATGGCGGCTTTGATCCTGTTGCCACGGATCCCAATGGTGCGGCTACGGCCCCCGCGACAACCCCCGTCACCGTTCCCCCCTCGGAAACACCCTTTCGGGATGCAGTGAATAAAGCCATGGATGCGGCCAATGCGGTGCAGGTGGCTCAGGATCAGGCGGATTGGCAAGCAGTGGCGGTGCAATGGCAAGAGGCGATCGCCCTCATGCAGCAAGTCCCTGCCGATGACCCCAACTATGCCATCGCCCAGGAAAAAGTCACGGAATATACCGGTTATCTCCAATACGCCCAACAAAACGCAGCCCAATAAACCCCGTTGCTTGGGGGTTTTGCGGGTTCCAGTTTGGGGCTGGGCCAGAGAAAACAAAAAAAATTTTGCGTCTTTGGCCCCATTCGCGAATTTTTCTGTTATATTGTTAAAAGCGACGCGGGATAGAGCAGTCTGGTAGCTCGTCGGGCTCATAACCCGAAGGTCGGTGGTTCAAATCCGCCTCCCGCCACCAAATTAAAAAGCGAGAAGTTCTTAGGGGCTTCTCGTTTTTGTTTTTTGGGGGAATGGGGAACGGGGAACGGGGAACGGGAATGTAGGGGCGTTGGCGTAAGCCTGCCGGAGGCACAAAAATTTTTCGCCCCTACATCCTTCCTACTTCCCACTTCCTACTCCCCTAAACCTACACCCCGAATCGCCCGATCCAATAACTCCACGGGATGGAGCACGGGCAGGGCATCGGGGCGATCGCGCAAATGTTTACGAATTTGCAACCCACAGCCCGGATTGGGGGAAGCAATCACCGCCGCTCCGGTATTGAGTAAATTCGTTACCTTTTGCCGCCCCAACTCATCGGCCACCTCCGGCTGCAACATATTGTAAACGCCAGCACTGCCACAACAGAGCGCCGCATCCAGGGGTTCCCGCAGCGTCACCCCCGGAATTTGCCGCAACAACTGGCGAGGCTGCACCGAAATCCGTTGGCCATGGAGCAAATGGCAAGCATCCTGATACACCACCGCCAATTCCTCATCCTGTAATGGGGAAAGGGGAGCCGTTAACCCCACTTCGGCAAGAAACTCCTGGACATCCCGCACTTGGGCAGAAAACGCCTCCCCTTTGCTGTGGTACACCGGATCATGGCGCAAAATATGGCCGTATTCCTTCAAGGTGTGGCCACAGCCCGCCGCATTGATAATGATGTAGTCCAAATCTAAATCGGCGAAACTATCCACCATTTGCCGCGCTAAAGCCGCCGCTTGCTCCTCCTGGCCCTGGTGGGCTGGCAGTGCGGCACAACAGCCCTGGGTTTTAGGAATCACTACCTCGCAACCATTGGCGGTTAATACCCGCGCCGTCGCCGCATTCACCGGCGAGAAAAATAATTGCTGCACACAACCCAACACCATCCCCACCCGATAGCGTTTTTCCCCCTGAGCGGGAATCACATCGGGTAAAGGCGCACCGAAAATCATTTCCCAAGTGAGGCGGGGGAGGATCGATTCCATCGCCCCCCAACGGGGAAAGAAGCGGTTTAAAAGGCCGGTTTTGCGCACAAGGGCCTGTAACCCGGAACCCTGATAGAGCCATAGGATCAATAACAGGGGCCGCAACCGGGCGGGGTAGGGGAAAAAATTAAAAATCACCCAACGGAGAAGCCGTTCCCAAGGATTGCGGGGTTGGTTCCGCTCCACCTGGGGACGGGTGGCAGCGATCAGTTTGTCGTATTGGACACCGGAGGGACAGGTAGAGACGCAGGCTAGACAGCCCAGGCAACTGTCGAAATGTTGGGTAGTGGCTTTATTTAACGGAGCTTCGCCTTTGTTGATGGCATCCATTAGGTAGATGCGCCCCCTGGGGGAATCCATTTCTTTGCCAATGACGCTATAGCTGGGGCAGGTGGAAAGGCAGAAACCGCAGTGAATACAGGTGTTGATCAGGTCGGGGCGGGGGGGATCTTGG
>RECT01000078.1 GCA_007693875.1 Spirulina sp. DLM2.Bin59 | reverse complement strand
TTTTAGTGATGAAACGGGCCAAAAACGGGGCGTGAACACCATGGCCTACACCGAAGCGGAAATCGATCGCATTGCCGTGGTGGGGTTTGAAACTGCCCGTAAACGGGGGGGTAAACTCTGCTCGGTGGATAAAGCCAACGTTTTAGATGTGTCCCAACTGTGGCGCGATCGCATCACCGCCATGGCTCCCCAATATCCCGATGTGGAACTATCCCATCTTTATGTGGATAATGCTGCGATGCAGTTAGTCCGCGCCCCTAAACAGTTTGACACCATTGTGACGGGCAACCTCTTTGGCGATATCCTCTCCGATGCTGCTGCGATGCTCACCGGTAGTATTGGGATGCTCCCTTCCGCCAGTTTGGGCGCACCGGGTAAACCGGGAGTTTTTGAGCCGGTGCATGGTTCCGCCCCCGATATTGCGGGCCAGGATAAGGCCAACCCCTTAGCCCAAGTCCTCAGCGCAGCGATGTTGTTACGCTATGCCCTCGATCAACCGGCGGCGGCGGATTGTTTAGAAACTGCCGTAACCACCGTTTTAGATCAGGGTTATCGCACCGGAGACATTATGTCTGAGGGGATGACGTTGGTGGGATGTCAAGCCATGGGAGAAGCATTGCTTAAGGCTTTGGGTTAAGTACCTGCCAACCCCGCGATCGCAATCTGGCCTGCGCCCGCTCTGGCTCCAATGTGGCTAAATAGTTGGGCGGCTCCCAGGGATGAATCACCGGATAGTCTGCCGGATAGAGGAGGGGCCGCCAAAACCCTTTCCAGAGGCGAAAGACGGTGTAGCCTTTGCTCTCTAAATAGCTGCTGGCGGGGCTGGGATAGCCCTCGTGCTGTTCGTAGAGGATATCGCGGATGCAATGGTGGGCCAGGAGGCGATCGCACCCCTGAAACGCCGCTAATTCGTGGCCTTCAATATCAATTTTAACCACCCCAATGGGGAGATCATTGGGAAAATGGCGATCGCCCGTCGTCACGGTCACAACTTCCTGCCGCAATGTTTCCGCCGGGTTGGGATCATCCCCGGTGAGTAATGCCGCCTCGCCGCGATTGTGTTTGGGAATCCGGAGCGTGGCGGTTCCCGGTTGATCAGAAAGGGCGAGGGGCAGCAGTTCGATGGGGGAAGCATCTTTGCACCTATCGCAGTTGGCCACCAATTCCCCATAGACCTCCGGATTGGGTTCAAAGGCAATCACCCGCCCCTGATGCCCGGTTTTTGCCGCCAATAAACCCGTGATGTAGCCAATATTCGCGCCAATATCCAGCACCGTTTCCCCCTCATCCGTCAGCCGCCATAGGGTTTCCGTGAGGGCTAGATCGTAAATCCCCATAATCCATAACGACCATTCCACCTTGTCATCGGGATGGGGACGGATGGCGATCGCCCCTCCCCAAGGTAGGGGCAGGGTTTGCAGATCCGCGATGGCGGTTTTGCGCCGGAAGCGATGCCAGATCTGCACGGGTTGGAGGAAATATTCAGGGCGATTGAGGGCAGGGGGCAGAATCATGGCTGGCGAGTTTTGGCGTGATGGGCGAAGGCTTTGAGGATTTGCAAAACGGGATAGAGGCCGTTGTCATGATTGCGCAGGCTGAACTCATCGGAGTAGGTATAGAGAAAGCCGGAGGGTTGGGGAATGAGCTTAATAAAGAGGAAGTTAGCCCCATTGGTGAGCATCCCGTAGCGGGGTTGGGGAGTAGGGTTGGGGTTGGCCAAGAGATAGGCCAGGAGCTGCGATCGCCCCACCTCCAGGGAAAACGCCGCCTGTTTTGATTCAATCACGAGAATCCAGAGATTTTCCCACAACACCAACACATCTAAATTGCCCGTCACCTCCAATTCTTGATCCTGGGCAACAATAGCCGTCGCCGTTTCCGATTGAACCCGAAAGGGGGGTAAAAAGAAACCCGCTAAATCCAACAGTGGTGATAGCACCACGAGTTTAACGGTATTTTCCAACAGGGGAGGATAACGCAGCAGGTAGGTATAGCTGAGTTTAATGCGATCGCACCGTTCCTGTTCTGCGATCGTCAAGTCCGGTAAATCGCAATACCATTCGGGGAAATGGGTGCGATCGTCGGTATAGTGAAACTGTTCCTCTAGCTCCTGGAGGGAGATGGTTCTGGCGGTACGGGTGAGCATTGCAGCAATCAAGGTTTTTTTTATTATCCGTGATCCCGCCAGGGGAGAGAACCCTGGGTGCTCGCGCTAAACTAGAACCATCAGCAACCGATTAGCCCCCGATCAATTCCATGCTCCGACGGTTTTTGTGGGCTACTGTGGCCATGGGTGCGCTCATGCCCCTCGCCGGCCACGCCCAAATCCCCCCCCTCCAGATCACGCTTCAAGCCCAAACCACCGCCGTCAATGCGATCGCCTTTACCCCCGATGGCGATATTTTGATCAGCGGCGGGGGTCACAATGACGGCCGCCTAAGGTTCTGGCGCACCGCCACGGGCCGGATGCTGCGCACGATCCGCAGTCAACGGATGGGCATTAGTGCGATCGCCCTCAGCCCTGATGGGGAACATTTGGCCAGCACCGGAGAAGATGGGGAAATTCATTTTTGGAGTCTCACCGATGGGGAGTTTAAACACACGTTGCGGGATCATCGCGGCAACGTTTTAGATCTGGCCATTACTCCAGATAATCAAGTTTTGATCAGTGCGGGCCTCGATGGGGTTAAGGTGTGGGACTTGCAACGCTATCGCCCCCTCTACACCCTCATCGCCTTTCAACCCATCACCCACCTCGCCCTCCATCCCGACGGCCAAACCCTCGCGGGAGGTACGCCGGACGGGGATGTTTTCCTCTGGAATCTCCGCAGTGGTGAAGCCCTGGCTAACCTTGCCGCCCATGAAATGGCAATTACGGCCCTGGCCTTTAGCCGTGATGGGGAAATTTTGATTACGGGGAGTGGCGATCGCACCCTGAAACTTTGGGATCTCGGCACCAATCGCCTCGAAACCACCCTAACGGGCCACACCGGCCCGATCACCGCCCTCGCCCTCACCCCCGACGGGGAAACCCTGATCAGCGGTAGCCATGACGGGATCCGTGCCTGGGATCTCCCCAGTGGCAACCTGCTCACCCACTGGCGGGGCCATCGGGATTGGATCACAACGCTGGCCATTTTTCCCGATGGTCGCGGGATTGCCAGCGGCGATTTAGGTGGCACAATTAAACTGTGGCAATGGCCGCCTGAACTGCCCCCAGAACTCCCTGGTGAATTTGATGAGCCAACTTGACCAACGTCACCCCCAAGAAAGCCGCGATCAACGGATTCTCGACACGATCCGACAGGATGGCGAACTCTCGGACTATAACAAGGTGGAGTTAGCCCGGCTGCTGATTCGCTATCAAAATTTTCCCGGTGCGCGGCAAATCCAAACGGAACTCCAAGCCCTCTTGGCGCAACATCACCTCACGGAAGCGGAACTCTTCGCCCAAACCCGCGCCATCCATAGCACGGGCCAAATCTACCGCCGCAGCAAAGGGGGCGACGAACCCCAAGACTGGAGTTAGGGGGGGTTATGTTGTGGGCATTTCCTCCTCCAAGATTTCATAAAACCGCTCCCGCCCCAATTGGTAATCCTTGCTGGCATAGCCTAAGACATTGCGGATAATCCATTTTTGAGGCTTTTGATCCCGCAACAGGACAGCGATCGCCTCCCGTAAAATTTCATCGGTTTCTAAAATTTCCCGATTTAACCAGTCGTAAACCGTGGCGTAGGGGTTGCGGTTGTTTTCTGCCTCGGCTAAATAGGTTTGAATTAAGAACGTTTTAAACCCTGCGCCACGATTGCCTAACTCTAAACTTTTCGCTTTGTACTGTTGCAATTGTTCTTTGCTGCTCAGGTTGCGGTGAAAGCGGCTGAGATACTTGGGTTCGACGGCGTTGAGGTGGTGGTAGAGCCAATCAGCTAGGAGGGCTTTGAGGAGGGCATTGCCGAAAAAGCGTTGTTGTAAATCTAGTTCGGCCCGTTCTGTTGTGTTTTTGAGATGGCGGGCAAGGAGGGGGGCGATCAGGTGTTTGATCAGCCAGTTGCGGGTTTGGGGATAGCCGCGATCGCCATGGATGGCCCCCACTAAGGCCCGGAAGCCCGCCTCAAAGGGATTATGGAGCCGTTGGGCTAACATGGGCCGCTCTTCCTTGAGGGTCATGAAGGGGTAATCATCCCCTAAACCGAGGTGGAGCCAGGTTTTGGTGAGTCGTTCCGGTTCCGTGAGTTTCGTTACTAGCCCTTTGTAGTTGGTGACTTTCAGGTAGGGGCAATGGTGATAAAGGTAGTCGGCGATCGCCAAATGCAAAATCTCATCCCCCAAAAAGATCAACCGCTCATAGTTCTGCTCCGGTTGATTGATCTGTTGGCCATAGGAGGGATGGCTGAGGGCAAGAAAGAGCAAATCCGGGTGCTTAAACGTGAGGTTAATTTTCGTTTCAACGGCAGCAGCGTTCCAATCCATGGCAATCTTTGGGTTAACCGGGGGGCGATTCCTACGCTAGCACAGGCCTTGATCTCCGTTGTAGCAGATTGCCCCAAGGGGGCCGGCCAGGGGGATAATGGGGGATCTCAGGATTAGGAGGTCAAAATGATTAATGTTGGTGTTTTAGGGTTTGGTGGATTGGGGCAGGCGGCGGCGCGGCTGCTTGAGGGGAAAACGGAAATGCGCCTCGTGGCGGCGGCGGATCAACGGGGCTATGCCTACAATCCTGAAGGGTTGGATGTGGCGGCCTGCTGTGCCGTTTATCAAGCGCAAGGCTCTTTAGGCCATCTGCCCCATTATGGCGTTGAGACGGCCACGAGTATTGCGGATCTGATCGCCCAGGGGGGCGTAGATGGTTATTTCCTCGCTTTGCCCAACCTCCCCAATACCTTCATGGCCAGCGTTGCCGAGCAATTTATCGCCGCCGGTTGGCGGGGGGTGCTGGTGGATGCTTTGAAACGCACCAGTGCCATGGAGCAGTTGATCTCGATGGGCGATCGCCTCCAAGCTGCGGGCATTACCTACATGACTGGCTGCGGCGCAACCCCCGGCCTCCTCACCGCCGCCGCCACCATTGCCGCCCAAAGCTATGCAGAAATTGACCATGTAAATATTACCTTTGGCGTGGGCATTGCCAACTGGGAAGCCTACCGCGCCACAATCCGCGAAGACATTGCCCATATGCCCGGCTATACCGTGGCCAAAGCTCAAGCCATGAGCGATGCTGAGGTAGAAGCCCTCTTAGACCAAATGCACGGCATCATCACCCTGGAAAATATGGAGCACGCCGATGATCTGATGTTGGAATTGGCGGGGGTTTGTAGCCGCGATCGCGTCACCGTGGGGGGCATTGTCGATACGCGCAACCCCAAAAAGCCCCTCAGCACCAATGTGCAAATCACCGGCCGCACCTTCGAGGGCAAGACTTCCACCCATACCTTCACCCTGGGGGATGAAACCAGCATGGCGGCCAATGTCTGCGGCCCCGCCTTTGGCTATTTAAAGGCCGGGATCGCCCTGCACCGACGGGGCACAACGGGCCTGTTTACTGCCGCTGACATCATGCCCCAATTTGTCCGCTAATCAAGGCACTGATTGGCTCCCTCGGCCCTTGAATTCCTGGCCAGAACAGATCGCGCTAAACTGAAGGCGTTCCCCCTTGTTGCCCCCATGGCTCAACCCCACTCCACTAGCCCCCTGAGTCACCTCTGGATTGAACAATCCCCGATGGCGATCGCCGTTTTCGACCAGCGATTACGGTGCATTGTGGCCAGTGAATTGTGGTGCAAAATTCACCAAATTCAGCCGGATCAGGTCAAGGGGGCTACCTTCGGGGAACTGATGCCCACGTTGCCCCTCCATTGGCAAACGGCCCTAGATCAAGCCTTACAGGGCAACCCCACCAGCCACGAAGGGGAATTGCTCAACATCCCCCAGAGCAAACGGGAATGGGTGCGGTGGGAAGCCACCCCTTGGCGGGATACCCAGGGCAAAATTGCCGGGGTGATGTGGTCCAGTACGGTACTCACGAAGCAGCGCAAGCAGGCTCTGCGTCGTCAACAACAGGAAGAGCATATCCGCACCATCATTAATCATTCGGTGCAGTTAATGGCATTGCTCACCCCGGAGGGGCGCATTTTGGAGGTGAATAGTACGACCCTAGCTTGGGCGCGGTTACAGCGGGAATCGGTGCTGGGGCTGCTATTTTGGGATGTGCCTTGGTGGGAAATGTCGGTTTCTAATCAGGCGAAGTTGAAAGGGGCGATCGCCAAGGCTGCCAATGGCGAATGGGTGCAACGGGAAATCACTGTCTATCGCGGTGATCAGGTGACGGTGCTTAATTTTTCGATTACGCCCATTACCGATGAACGGGGAGAGGTGTGCTATCTACTGCCGGAGGGCCAGGATATCACGGAGCGGAAAACCGCTCAACAGGCGATGATTCGGCAAGAAGCCAATTGGAATGCAGCCCAAAAACTGGCCCAGGTGGGGATTTGGGAATGGGATATTCTCACCGGAGCAGTGGTGTGGAGTGAGGGGGTATTTCGCATCTATGGCTTGAATTTGGAGCAACTGCCCCCAAGTTTAGATCGACAGGTGGAGTTAATCTATGAGGGCGATCGCCAACGGTTCTACACCACCCTCTACAACACGATCTACCACGAAGAACCCTATGATCTCGAATTTCGGATCATCCGCTCCGATGAAAGTTTGCGGTATATCCACGCCCAAGGTCAGCCGCGCCGCACGGAACAGGGGGAAGTTTCCCACCTCTTTGGCATTTTGCTGGATATTACCGATCGCAAGCAATTAGAATTTCAACTCCAACGCAGTCAAAACCAACTGTTAGACCTAGAAAAAATGTCCAGCTTGGGGCAACTTTTAGCGGGGGTAGCCCACGAAATTAACAACCCCGTTAACTTCATCTACGGCAACCTCACCCACGCCGACAACTATATTCAAGATCTTCTCAACCTCGTCAGCCTCTACCAAACCACCTACCCCCAACCCGCCCCAGCGATTCAGGAGGAAATTGAAGCCATTGATCTCGAATTCCTGATCGAGGATCTGCCGCAACTATTTTCCTCATTACAAGTCGGGGCGGATCGGATTAAGGAAATTGTCGTTTCCCTGCGCCATTTTTCGCGGATGGATGAAGCAGAAATGAAGCCCGTCGATATTTACCAAGGGCTAGAAAGTACGTTGATGATTTTGCAAAATCGCCTCAAGCCCCGTGCGGATTCGGTGGGGATTTTGATTGTCAAAAACTATAGTGAACTGCCAAAAATTGAAGGTTATGGTGGACAGTTAAATCAGGTTTTTATGAACATTCTCAGCAATGCCATTGATGCCCTCGAAGAACGGGAAGGCCAACCGGAACAGAAACAAAAACCCAGTCAAATTACAATTACAACAGAGGTTGTTTCCACAGGCAAAGCCATTCAAATTCGCTTTGTAGACAATGGCCCCGGCATTCCCCCCGGCATTCAACGCCGCCTCTTCGAGCCATTTTTTACCACAAAGCCCGTAGGCAAAGGAACCGGATTAGGTCTAGCCATTAGTTACCAAATCATCACCGAAAAACACCACGGGGAACTACTGTGCTACTCTAGCCCCACAATGGGAACAGAGTTTAAAATCACCCTCCCCATTCAGCAAGAAGCGGGTTAGGGAAAAAGGCAAAAGGGAAAAGGGAAAAGGCAAAAGTAATGCTCTTCACTTTTACCCTTTACCTTTTACCCTTTACCTTGTAACTTTTACCCTTTACCTTCTCCCATGGTTGCCCTC
>RECT01000168.1 GCA_007693875.1 Spirulina sp. DLM2.Bin59 | reverse complement strand
CATCGCCACCGACCACGCCCCCCACACCCTAGAGGAAAAAGCCAAACCCTACCCCCATTCCCCCTCCGGGATGCCCGGGGTGGAAACCTCCCTGGCGGTGATGCTCACCCAGGCGCAACAGGGCCGCTGTACCGTTGCCCAAGTCTCCCATTGGATGTCCACCGCCGTTGCCGCTGCCTACCAAATCCCCAATAAAGGTAAAATCGCCCCCGGCTATGATGCGGATCTGGTGCTGGTGGATTTGGAACATTCCGCCCCGTTGCGACGGGAGGATGTGGTTTCAAAATGCGGTTGGAACCCCTTTGAGGGCTGGGAACTCACCGGCTGGCCCCAATATACGATTGTGGGGGGGCAGATTGCCTACGAGCGGGGTGTCATTCATGATCAAGTGCGGGGCCGTGCTCTCTCCTTTGGGATGGCTTAGAATGGCCAGTTTAGGATGACCCTGGGATCGGGATTATGGCGAGTCTAACTGATTATCAAAACCGTTTAACTGAAGGGGTGGCTCGCTATGGCGATCGCACCGATTTCCTGGCCATTCGCCTCGAAACCTCCCAAAGTACCCAAATCGTCCTGGAATCCCAACGGGTAGATACCCTCAGCGAGGCAATTTCCCTGGGGGGACAGGTGCGGGCCTACTATCGCGGCGGCTGGGGGTTTGCCAGTTTTAACCAGTTGGAGCAACTGGAGGCCCAGATTGAACAGGCGATCGCCGCCGCTAAACAGGTGGGGGGCTTTGCATCATCGGCCCTAGCCCCCATTGCACCGATTCAGGATACCGTCATCCTCCCCCTCCCCCAGGGGGATCCCCGGGAAATATCTCTGCGTGAAAAAAAATATCTCTGCGATCGCTACGCCGACCTCCTCCACCAAGCCGATCCCCACATCGTTAGCACCACCGTCCGCTACAGCGACAGCACCCAGCGCACCCTCCTGGCCACCTCCGAAGGGACGCTCATTGATCAAACCTGGACAGATTTAGAAATGCGCTTTGCCGCCACCGCACGCCAGGGCGACGGCGTTCAAACCGGACGAGAAACCAGCGGCTCCCGCCAAGGCTATCGAGATTTATTGCAGTTGGATGAGGCGGTGATCGCCGCCGGGAAACGGGCGGCCCAGGCGTTAACCTTGCCTCCGGTGCAGGGCGATCGCTATACCGTCGTCATTGATCCCATCCTCACCGGCCTCTTCGTCCATGAAGCCTTCGGCCACCTCTCCGAAGCCGATATGGCCTACGAAAATCCCGATCTCCTAGCCGTGATGGAATTCGGCAAACGCTTTGGCCCCGAAGACTTACACATCTTCGATGGGGCCGCCCCCCCGGGCCATCGCGGCAGTTACTGCTACGATGACGAAGGCACTCCCGCCACCACCACAGCCCTGATTGAAGCGGGGCGATTAGTGGGCCGGCTCCATTCCCGCGAAACAGCGAGTCACCTCGGGGAAACCCCCACCGGTAACGCCCGCTGCCTCAACTACCACTATCCCCCCCTCGTGCGGATGACCAACACCTGGATCGAGCGGGGCCAGACCCCCGTTGCCTCCCTCTGTGATGGCATTAAGCTGGGGGTCTATGCCGCCAACTGGTTAGGGGGAATGACCAATGGCGAAATGTTCACCTTCACCGCCGGAGAAGCTTGGATGATTCGTAATGGCCAACGGGCGGAACCGGTGCGGGATGTCACCCTCTCGGGCAATGTCTTTAAAACCCTTGCTACCATTGAAGCCATTGGCGATGATTTTCAATGGGATGAATCCGGCGGCTGTGGCAAAGGCGGCCAAAATGGGTTAGCGGTGGGCTGTGGTGGCCCCAGTTTGCGGATTCGGGATGTGGTGGTGGGGGGAGATTGTGCCGATTGACCTGATTGATCCAACAATGCCCCGAAACTGCGTCAGAGTGTCTGTATTTCCTCAATAACTGCCCCTATCGGCATGGAACAGAATCACCCACGGGCATCACGACCTTGGCCAGCCTTCCTCAGTGGAATCCTGGCCACATTGATCGTGGTTGGAGGTCAATTCCTGGGGGCGATCGAACCCTTGGAGGGGTTGGCCTATGTGATCTTGTTTCATCTGCGGGGGGAGGAAGCTTGGGATGAGCGGGTGGTGGTGGTGGGGATTGATGAAGCGAGTATGGATCTCCTCAATGCGGCCAACTGGTCACGACAGCCCTATGTGGAATTGTTGGATCGCCTTGCGGCGGCTGAAGCCCGGTTAGTGGGGTTTGATATTTTGTTCGAGCGGGAAACCCCCGAAGATGCAGCCCTGGCTGAGGCGATGACTCAAGGCCCGCCGGTGGTGATTGGGGCGGCTTGGGATAATCGGGGCCGGTTTGTGGAGCCGCCGCCGGTATTACAGGAGGGGGCGATCGCCCTGGGCCATATTGCCAAATTCATCGAATACCAAGGCATCACCCGCCAAGGTAGCCTCATCAGCCAAAACATCCCCAGCCTCAGCTATGCCCTCGCTTTGCAATGGAGAGAAAAGAGTATAGAGGAGAGAGAAAAGAGCAATCCCCCCCTCACTCCTCACTCCTCTCCCCTCACTCCTCCTCTACATCCCACCGAACCGGTATGGATTAATTGGGCGGGGCGGGAAATGACCACCTATTCCCTAGCGGCGGTGTTAGCGGGGGAAGTGGAGCCAGCGGCCTTGGCGGGCAAAATTGTCATTGTCGGAACAACGGCGGCGGGGTTAGATTCGGTGCGGACTCCCTACCATTTCAACCAGCCCACCCATGGGGTCTATCTCCATGGCGCAATGGTGAGTAATCTCCTGCAAGGTAATTACCTAACGGTGTTGGCAACAAACCCTTGGGGGTGGCAATGGTTGATCTATGGGGGGATGGGGTTGCTGCTGAGTGGGGCGATCGCCACCCGGCCAATGCGGTGGCAACTGGCGGGGGGCATGGCACTGATGGCGACAGTGGTGATCATTGCCGTTGGCGCATTACACGGGGGAATTTTATTGCCCGTCGTTCCCCCTTTGCTAATTGTGCTCCTGACCACAGCGTTGAGTATTTTTTACCAAGAAAGCCGGTTTACCCATTACCTCACGGAGCAAAGCCGCCATGATCCGATCACGGGCCTGCCCAATCGCGCCGCCTTTTTGCAAAGCTTGATCCCGATCCTCCATCCCGGCCCCCCGGCTCCCTTTGCCCTCTTCTTTTTTGATCTCGATCGCTTCAGTACAATTAACACCCACCAAGGGCATCAAATGGGGGATGCGCTCCTCGTGGCCATTACCCAGCGTTTACAGCAGTTAATGGCCACAATTCCCGAAGCCAGCCATCTGGCCCGCGTTGGGGTGGATAAGTTTACGCTCTTGATTACCTGTGGCGATCGCGCCACCGCCCTCCACTATGCCCATCAATTTGATCAAACCCTACGACAGGCTTATTTTTTAAACCAAAATAGCCATGCGGTGTACTGCGACATCAGTATTGGCATTGCCCTATCTTGGGAATCCCCACCGGATGGCGAAACCCTCCTCCACCATGGAGAAACGGCAATGTATCAAGCCCGGATTCAGGGGAAACGCCATTATGGGGTATTTAATTTACAACTCCATCAGGGGGCGATCGCCCTTTGGCAATTGGAATTAGATTTGCGCCATTGTCTCGAACAGGCCAATCAAATTGCGGTGGATCATGACCTCCTCTATCAGGGGTTTTATCTCAACTATCAGCCGATTGTTAACCTCAACACCGGCCATATTATTGGTTTTGAGGCCCTAGTCCGCTGGCAACATCCCACCCGGGGCCGGCTCTCGCCGTTGGAGTTTATTCCCCTAGCGGAAGAAACGGGGTTAATTAGCCTTTTGGGGCGCTGGGTGCTCTATAAAGCCTGTTATCAATTGCGGGCTTGGCAGATGTTATTCCCCGATTATGTGCCGTTGATCATGACAGTGAATCTGTCACCCATTCAACTCTTACGGCCGGAAGTAGTAGCGCAGGTGCAAAGTATTTTAACCGCCACGGGTTTATCCCCCCACTCATTAAAATTGGAAATTACGGAAAGTAGTTTAATGACCAATGGCAGTGAGGCGATCGCCCTTTTGGATCAATTATCAACCTTG
Organism: Spirulina sp. DLM2.Bin59; assembly: GCA_007693875.1. GTDB lineage: Bacteria > Cyanobacteriota > Cyanobacteriia > Cyanobacteriales > Spirulinaceae > Spirulina. The sequence goes on along the minus strand of RECT01000168.1, from coordinate 3,714 downwards.
GGTGTAAAGCTCAGTTTAGATGATTTTGGCACGGGCTATTCTTCCCTAGCTCGTCTCAGTAACTTGCCCCTAGATACCCTCAAAATTGACCGCTCTTTTGTCCACAACCTCAACCTCGAGCCGGAAAACAGCAAAATCATTCAAACGATGATCGAACTGGGTCATCAACTCAATTTAGCGGTGGTGGCGGAGGGGGTCGAAACGCCGGAGCAGTTAAAAATACTTCGCGATTTAGGCTGTGACTATGGCCAAGGCTATCTCTTCGCCAAACCCCTAGAATCCGCCGCCATCGAAAGCCTCTTAGCCGCCGATCCCAGTTGGTAAACTTCCCGCAGGGTGCGTCAGAGCGATTAACCTACGACACAAAAGAGCAGCGTTATCGCTGACGCACCATGGATTGAGCTTAGCGAATCTGCATCACAGGCCAGAGAGCATAAACTTGGCGGGGATCATTCCAATTTTGCAGTTGCCGGAGTTGCGTTTGCAGTTGCAACCATTGGGCCGTTAAGGGGCTATCAGTTTGCACCGCCAGCGTCCGGAGCAGAAGCTCTTCAAAGCTGGGTTCATTTTGGTATTCCTCCACGCCCCAATCATCCCCCAATTCCGCCCGCTCCGCTGCATAGGCGATCGCCGCTGCTAAACCGCCAATTTCATCCACTAAGCCCCGGGCCTGGGCATCCCCTCCCGACCAGACTCGACCCTGGGCCAGTTCCGCCACTTGGGCCGGTGTCAGGTCGCGGCCTTCGGCCACTTTCTCAAGAAAGAGGGTGTAAATTTGATCAACAAACTGTTGCATCTTGGCGATTTCTGCCTCACTGCGGGGGCGGGCAATGGTGTCAATGTCCGCAAAGGGGGCAGTTTTGACGTTATCCCAGGTGATGCCGTTGTTGTTGGTAATCTCTTCCAGATTGATCAGCAGACCAAATACACCAATGGATCCGGTGATTGTATTGGTTTCGGCAAAAATGCGATCGCCCCCCATGGCGATCCAATAGCCACCGGAAGCCGCCACATCCCCCATGGAAACAATGATCGGCTTTTCTGCACGGGTGAGTTGCAGTTCCCGCAGGATCAGTTCCGAAGCGGTGGCACTGCCCCCCGGACTATTGACCCGTAGCACGATCGCCTTAATCCGGTCATCTTGGCGCAACTCCCGCAATTGCCGAATCAGGCGATCGCTGCCAATTTGTTCAATTTCCCCTTGGCCATAGACAATTTCCCCCTCGGCATAGAGGATGGCGACGTTGCGCCGGTAGGAGCGCGTCGTGGCAAGGCTGACATCGTTGTGATAGTTACTGATGCTGATTTGGCGGAAATAGCGTTTCGGCTCCCCCGCCTCCTCTGTCAATTCCCGCAACTGAGCCGCCACTTCGTCAAAATGGGCGATCTCATCCACTAACCCAGCATTGAGGGCCGCCTCCGGCAAAAGAATCCCTTGGGTGGCGGCAATGGTCTGCAACTCCTGGGGGGTCTTGTTGCGATCGCTCCCTACCACGGTTAAAAAATCTCCCCACAGATCCCCCAAGAGGGTTGTGAGTTGCTCGCGATTTTCCGGGCTAAATTCCGTTTCCGTGAAGGGCTCCACCGCTGATTTATACTCCCCCACCCGCAGCACCTGAACACCAATGCCAAAGCGATCCAATGCCCCCGTGAGAAAAGGCTGGTCAACGCTGAACCCATTGATTTCCATCGCCCCCATGGGATTAATGACCACAGAGTCGGCGATCGCCCCTAGGTAGTAACTGCTTTCATTCCAGTCCACGCCATAGGCAACAATTTTTTTCCCGGAGGCCTGGAACGTTTCCAAAGCGGGCCGCAACTCCCGCAACATGGCAAAACCAATGCCCGGGTCGCCCTGACGACCATCGATTAAAAGGGAGACAATCCGGTCATCTTCCGCAGCGGCTTCAATGGTGGTGATCGCCTGGCGCAAACTGAGATCCCCACTGTCCGTCGTAAACCAACTGCCCAATTCCCCGAGGGGTTGGGTATCGCGGATCGGTGTGGATAGATCCCACACCAAGACGGTGCGATTGCCCACAATGGTTTCCTCTTCATCACTGAAACCCAGGGCCACCAAAAACACCAATAACAGCCCCCCACTGAGGGCCCCCGCCAACACCAAGGCTAAAATCACGCCCAGGGTACTCGCCAACACATCCCGCAAAAATTTCAGCATGATTCCTCCTTTAAACGGCGTAGCATTTGGGCTTGCTTCAAAGCGGCGATAGTGCCATTGCCTGTACAGAATAATACTGTAGCGAGTTCAGCCTCTAAACGTTGCACTAATTCCTCCACCGCTGCTTCGGAAATTGCCGCCGCTTGTAAAAACGGGAAGGCCAACCCCACCAAATCCGCCCCCAAACTGAGGGCCTTGGCTACTTCCAGACCATCGCGAATTCCCCCGGAGGCAATGAGGGGCAACTGGGGCAACAAACTCCGCACACTCACCAAGCAGTCCGCCGTGGGGATGCCCCAATCGGCAAAGGTGCGACCGAGTTGCCGTTGGAGCGGATTTTCCGCCCGCTCGCTTTCCACCTTAGCCCAGGATGTGCCGCCGGCCCCTGCTACATCAATGGCCGCGACCCCCGCATTCACCAACCGTTGCGCCATGGCGGCCGAAATGCCATTTCCCACTTCCTTGACGATGACCGGCACCGGCAACCTGTGGCAAACTTCAGCAATTTTCGGCAACAGCCCTTTAAAGTTTTTATCGCCCCGGGGTTGGATACATTCTTGGAGGGGGTTGAGGTGCAAAATTAAAGCATCGGCGGCGAGGCGATCCACCACTTCCCGGCATTGCTCCACGCCGTAGCTATAGTTGAGTTGTACTGCTCCTAGGTTGGCAAAAAGGAGAATATCAGGGGCGTGCGATCGCACCCCAAAGGTTTCCTCCAAGTCGGGACGCTCCACCATCACCCGCTGGGAACCTACCCCCATGGCTAGGCCATAGGTTTGGGCGGCGATCGCCAAATTGCGGTTAATCGTCTGGGCTTGGGCTGTGCCGCCGGTCATGGAGGAGATCAGCAGGGGCAACCCCAGGGTTTTGCCGAAAAATGTGGTTTTGAGATCAATCTCGTCATAGTCCAGTTCCGGTAAGCAGTTATGGCTAAAGCGATAATGCTCAAACCCGGTGGTTTGTTGGCGACATTGAACATCTTCTTCGAGGCAAATGCGAATGTGATCTGCCTTGCGATTTTGGGTGGTTGGGATCATTGGGCATCATGGCAAGGGTTTAATCCATTTTCTCACTCTCGTCAGCTTCAGAAAGCGGAAGATTTGAAATCATGCCTAAATTCCCCTGGCCATGGAGGGAATTGCGACAGATCCGGTTCGGTTCTACCCCCCTAGGCATGGTGAGAAACCGAGTAGACTGAACCCACAATCCTCTCGTGGGCTTTATGGTGATGCAATCAGAGGGATTCCCCACCCTCAGTCAAATTGTGGGACAGAGTGAACCGCTAGATTTTCTCCAAGTTGTGGCTGAGGGAGCAACCCCTTCCCCACGCCAAGGAGAGGCGGAATGGTCGGGGGCGATCGCTGCGCTCAATCATCTTTTACTCAACCTTTTGGCTGCTTCTCCTCGCCCCTGTGCTGGTGTGGTGTTGGCGGGGCCAAACCCCGTTCTCCACGACCCCTATCTCCTCACCCAATTGGGGATTGGCTTGTTTCGCCCCCGCTCCCTGGAAGATATTGCCCTGGCCCATTTCCAAC